>JAIEOG010000176.1 GCA_019750655.1 bacterium | reverse complement strand
TCGCACAACTCGGAAAAGCCGAACGCGCGCACGCGATTTCGCATAGCTTGCTATATGCCCTGGGCATTCTGGCTTCGTTTTGGGCTCTCGCGGGCGCTTTGATTGCTTTGCGCGCGGGCGGCCAGGCGCTGGGTTGGGGATTTCAACTTCAATCGCCGCTCTTCATTGCGGGCTTGAGCTTTCTCCTCGTGGCGCTCGCACTAAACCTCTTTGGCGTTTTCGAAATCGGCGGCACCTGGACGGGCGCAGGCCAAAACCTCGCTTCGCGTGAAGGCGCCTCCGGTGCATTTTTCTCCGGCGTCCTTGCCACACTCGTCGCAACGCCCTGCACGGCCCCCTTCATGGGATCTGCTATGGGCTATGCGCTTGCGCAACCGCCACTTGCTTCGCTCGCCGTTTTTAGTTTTCTCGGGCTGGGGCTCGCACTGCCTTACGTCGTTTTCTCAACGATGCCACAGCTGACGAACCGCTTGCCACGCCCCGGGCATTGGATGATTACGTTCCGCCAGTTCATGGCGTTCCCGCTGCTCATCACGGCTTGGTGGCTGCTTTCTGTGCTGGCGCTGCAAAGTTCTCCGCTCGTGGTTTTTCACCTGCTGCTTTGTCTTATCCTCTTTGCTTTTGGTGCATGGCTCTGGGGTCTCGAGGGAAATCGGCTAACCCGGAAAGTTCCGGCAGCGCTGATTGCAGCCGGCGCTTTGTTCTGGGCCTTCATCGATATCCAACATGCACCGCCGCCAAACGCCGCCGTCAGCGAACACGAAGGATGGACACCATACTCCGAGGCGGCACTCCAAGCTGCCCGCGAAACCGGAGATCCGGTTTTCGTCGATTTCACGGCAGCGTGGTGCATCACTTGCCAGGTGAATAAGCGCGTGGCCCTAGATGTTGCTTCGGTCCGCGAGAAATTCGCACAGAAGAAAGTGCACCTTTTTGTCGCCGACTGGACCAACCAAGACGAAGCGATTGCGCGCAAACTGGAAAGCTTCGGGCGCAATGGCGTCCCGCTCTACGTGCTTTACCCACCCGGAAAGACGTCGGAACCGCGGATACTGCCGCAGCTACTGACCCCGGACATCGTATCCAGCGCGCTGGATGCCCTGGGAAATTGACTGGGACGTCGACAAAACCTGCTTAGAATCCGGACAGCGCTTTAGCGCTAGAAAAACCGACGCTTACGCTGCCTAAGCCGGGAGTGTCGAACAAGTAGACGATCGCAGCCCCCGTTTCCATGCGTAAAACTATCAGGCAAGGCTCTTGCAACCCCTTCGGCAGTACAGGGGTATGCCGTGTCTCGTTTAAAACAGCTTAGTACTGCATTTTTTGCCGTGGGCTTCATGCTCACCCTTGCTGCTTGTTCCGTGCGACGGGTCTACAACGGCGACGGCAACTCTAACTACAGCCTTACCGCTTGCACCAGCGATATGTCCGGAACTTTGGTGCCGATCAATAAAGCCATTACCGATATCAAGATGAACGACTCCATCTTCTGGATGGCGACCGTTCAGGGTTGCACGGGCCGATACTCGTTAACCTATGCGGGCGGCACTTTGAATTTCACGTCCGGTGGTCCGAGCGTCTTCACGAAGACTTACACGACGTCCGGCAGCCAGATGGAAAGCGTGCTCGTTAGCTCCCTCGACGCGAATAACAACGTCATTAAGACCTATACTTTGCAATCGGCGAACTTCACCGTCGCGCAACCCGCGGCTTGCACGGTAACCGCGAGCGCCACAAACATCAGTGGCACGGTCGATTCTTTGGGCCAAATGCCTCAACCCGTGAGCTTTGGCTTCACGGTCGCAAGCACATCGTCTGTTTCTCTGAATCGCGTCCTGAAATCGAACGTTGCCTTGGCTTCTTCGGCACTGAACGTTTCGCTTCCGGATGCTGCAGCACTATCGCACTCACTCCAGGTTTCTCTTCAAACCCCGGGTTCCAACACCCTCACGTTTGAAGTAAAGGATTCCGCGGGGAACCTCGGCACGTGCAGCAGCACCGTGACGATTACTCCCGTCGCGATGTCGGCACCTTCTATCTTAAGCTTCAGTGCTAACCCGACCGCCCTGTCGGTGGGAAACTCGGTGGAATTGACGGCACTGGTGAACGGAAACGTTACCAGCGTGGAGATCGATGGCGTCGCCGCAACCTTGACGGGCAGCACCGCCAAACGGACGGTCTCCCCCTCAAATTCTGGAACCATCACGTCGACTGCAAAGGCAACTGGGCCCGGTGGCAGCACGACTTCCACAGTGACTTACAAAGTGGCCCCCGGCTGCGCCCTGCGCTTGCCAGCAACCACACCAACGACTTTGCCAGGAACCTTTAACGCCTCGGTAGATATCGTGGGCACTTTCTCGGGCGCCTACATCGTGGGTTACGGGATTGAGTCTGTGGTCATTTTCGGTGGCGCGGGCTTCACGAATAAATCGGTTCCGATTAAGCTTTTCAGCGCCCCGACGACTCTTTCTCTGTACGTCTACGGCAGCAATAACGTCGGTAGCCGTTGCGATGCCCAGATTGCCAATGGCCCCTTGCCGACGATTATCCTGCAAGGCGCTGGCACGGACTCCACCATTCAAGTGACGGCGGGATCGGGCTACACGGTCGGTTGGAATGCTTCGGGCGCAACGGCCTGCGCACTTACACGCAACGGCACGAACGTTGCGAATGGCACCGTAACGACTTACACCGTGTTGAACGCAACGGCAGATACGACCTACGTTGTGTCTTGCACCAACGCCTACGGCACAAGCCAGCGTACACTTAACGTCGATGTGGTGGGCGGGTGGTTCCAAGCGAATAAGCAGAACTGCCCGACTTTCTGCCAAAGCAAGAGCTTGAACAATATCCTCTCACCTGACAGCGCTCGCTGCGCCTCAGGTGAAGTGCGGCCAAATTCAGCCCGAGGCATTTTGACTTTCCCCTATGGCACCTGGGGGGAAGATGGCTATACCGCTTCTTCGTCTAGCTCCGGTAACTACTGCTACGGGGTCGGCCAAAACCCCGACCACGACGATAGCGACTATACCGTCGGCTGCTTCTGCGGCCCTTAAGGCTCCTACTTGCCGGAAGGGCGTGCGTCTCCTAACCTAGGCGCATGCCAATCAAGACCACGCCCGCTGACGGGCTAATGCACTTTCTTAAAACTTCGCCCTCGCCGTTCCATGCGGTGGGTTCTTTGAAAGCGATTCTCGGCGAAGCCGGGTTTACAGAGATCAAAGAAGGCGATGCCTGGAAGCTCACTGCTGGTAGCAAGCACTATGTCACGCGAGGCGACTCTTCGCTGATTGCTTTCCGGCTAGGAGACTCGCTTGCCGAAAAGGGCTTTCGCTTCGTCGGAGCGCACACCGATAGCCCTTGCCTGAAACTCAAGCCCAATGCGGAAATGGAAGAACGCCACAGCCTCCGCCTCGCGGTCGAGGTTTATGGCAGCCCGTTGCTTGCGACCTGGTTTGACCGCGATCTTTCACTCGCTGGCCGCGTTTTCTACTCCGACGGTAAGGCAACTCGCAGCACCTTGATCGACTTTGAAAAGCCAATCGCCGTCGTTCCGAATCTTGCCATCCACCTCAATCGCAGTGCGAACGAGAACCGCTCGATCCAAAAACAAACAGAAATGGTGCCTTTGATTGCACTCGAAGCGGGCGCCGAGGACATGCAGGAAGCGCTGCTTGCTCAGGTCCGAAAGCACGATCCGCGCGCCCAGAGTATCGTCAGCCACGAGCTTGTTTTCTACGATACCCAAGCGCCTTCACTAACCGGGTTACACCAGGAATTCATCACATCCGCACGCATCGACAACTTGCTGAGCTGCTATGCCGGAGCGCAAGCTCTCGCCCAGAGCCAAGGGAAAGCGACGGCCGTTCTGGTTTGCAGCGATCACGAAGAAGTCGGCAGCGCATCCGCTGTCGGCGCTCAAGGCACATTCTTGAAATCGGTCGTTGAACGCCTGGCGGGCGGAAATGCCGAAACGCTGGCCCGGGCTTTGGATCACTCCGTCCTCGTTTCGACAGACAATGCGCATGGTGTGCACCCGTCCTATCCGGAAAAGCACGACCCGCAACACCGGCCGCTGCTAAACCAAGGGCCCGCCATCAAAACAAATTGGAACCAGCGCTACGCGACTTCCGCGGAAACAGCAGCGATTGTGAAGGAGTGCTTCCAAAAGGCGGGTGTCCCGTTTCAAGAATTCGTGTCTCGTAATGACATGCCCTGCGGCAGCACGATTGGGCCCATCACGGCGACTGTGCTCGGAGTGAAAACGGTGGACGTCGGCGTTCCGACCTTCGCAATGCACTCACTGCGGGAGCTCGCCGGCAGCCAAGACTTTCACTCGCTGGAAAAGATGCTGGTGGAGTTTTTCGCGCACCCCGGGTGGCACTAGATGCCGTTTTTTGAGCGTCCCAGTGCTGAGATTTTTTACCTCCTCGAAGGGGAGGACTCCGCACCTTGCGTGACACTGCTCAACGGCTACAGCCGTTCCTCGGGCGATTTTCGAGCTTTTGCAAAGCTTCTCAATGAGAATGGTTGGCGCGTGCTGCGCTTGGATAACCGCGGATCGGGACAGAGCCAGAGCGCTCCGGGTTTCAAGGTCTCGGACATGGTCACGGATGTTTCGGCTCTGTGGACGCACCTGGGAATCGAAAAAAGCCACCTATTGGGCGTTTCTTACGGCGGCGTGCTCTCCATGCTGCTCGGTAACCAACATGCAGCGCAAGTGGCGTCTCTCTGCTTGGTTTCGACCACACCTTCTTCGTTTTTCCTTTCGCTCGATAATAATTTGGCGAGCCAGGAAGGCGATGCTTTGGAACAGAATCTGGCGCGTTATGTTTCGCCCAAGTTCGCGCAAGCCAACCCGTTACTCTTCCGCTCTTTGATCAAGGAAATGGCAAAAGCGTTCCAAGACCCTGTTTCCAAAGAGCGCGCTGCCCAACAGCGCAAAGCTCTCGACCGCTACGATTTCACAGCTCTGCTGCACGGAATTCACTGCCCCACGCTCATTCTCCACGGCGAAGACGATGGAGTGATTGCACCGGAAGCGGCCGAGGTCACTCACCGTGCCATCCGCCAAAGCCAGCTAGAGATTTTCCCAGGTGTTGGCCACCTCTTCTTGGCTGAAAGCCCAAAACGTTTCTACGAAGCGGTGCTTAGCTTCCTCTCCACTCAGCGCTGATATACAATCCCGGCATGCACTTAGAACCCACGGTTAAACTGCGCGGCAATGTCCAGCTCCCTCGGATGGGACTTGGTGTGTGGAAACTACCCGCGGTGCAAACCCTTCAAGTGGTGGGGGAGGCTCTAGCAGCTGGGTACCGCCACATCGACACAGCCAAGATTTACGGCAACGAAGCCGAAGTGGGAGAAGCGATCCGCGCTAGCGGTCTCGCGCGAAAAACTGTTTTTGTCACGAGCAAGCTTTGGACGGACGACCACAGCAAAGCACGCGCCGCCGCGGCCTTTGACGAGAGTTTGCAGCGCCTGGGAACCGAATGGGTAGACCTTTTTCTGAGCCACTTCCCCGTCACGGGCAAACGTGTCGAAACCTGGCAAGCCCTCCAACAGATCGTCAATTCGGGCAAATGCCGTGCCGTCGGCGTGAGCAACTACACCGTACGCCACCTGCAAGAACTCATGGACCGCACGCACATCATCCCGGCGGTGAACCAGGTCGAGTTTCACCCGTTCCTATTCCAAAAAGATCTTCTAGATTTCAGCCGGCAACACAATATCCACCTGATGGCGTATAGCCCCTTAGTCCACGGCCACTACCACGACAACCCGGTGCTGCGCTCCGTGGCGCAGGCGCACCGGCGCAGCGTCCCGCAAGTGATGTTGCGCTGGCTGTTGCAACACGGGCTTTCCGTGATTCCAAAGACGACGCAGAAAACGCACATGATCGAGAACCTCGCCGTGTTTGACTTTCAACTCAGTGAGTCGGAGATGGAACAGATCAATGGCCTGGACCAAGGCCTGCGCACGTGCTGGGATCCTACCCAAACACCCTAAATGAAACAGCGCCCCGTGCGCTAACGCTATCTTGCAGTACACTTGCGACCAACAAGGAGAACACCATGCGTTTAGCACTCAATAGTTTTTTCGGATTGGGGCTAGTGCTAGGGCTTACATCTTGCTCGAGCACTCCCACTACTACGGCTCAATGTGAAGCGATCCATGCGGATCACTCACA
>JAIEOG010000423.1 GCA_019750655.1 bacterium | reverse complement strand
CAGATCGGCTTTGAGCTCGTGGAACTGGTCGGTCGGCAGAACATTTTTTTGCAGGTACGCCGCCAAGCCGCGTGTCGAGAATAGGCCAGGAAGGCGCAAGTTCTTCAAAAAGAGCGACTCGATCGTTCGCCCAAAAAGGGGCGATTGTTTGAGGCTGCGCAAGAGTTGCGCGGGGTTCATCCAGTGAATGGCCAGCATGTCTCGGTAGGTGATTTTGGGCAGAACGGGGTGGTCCCCCGCGATTTTCAGCTCGGAGTCTTGAGCGAGCGAATTGATCAGCGACTCCACCGCAACTCCGGACGCCAACAGACACGCAATCAGAGCGCCCGCGCTGGAGCCCACGTAAGTAGCAATCTCGTGAGGGTGGAGCTTCGGCCGAGGGTACGGCACGGTATTGATCGGGAAGGGATTCTCCGCGCGCCCGCCAACAAACGAAAAGCCCTTATCGCGAAGAGCTAAACAAACACCAACATGGAACGCTGCGGCTTTTGTAGCGCCGCCGCTACAGATCAAGCCAGTCTTGGAGAATTCCAACCGCGTTTTGAACTTGGGCCGTACCTTCATTCCTTCCCTCTGATATCATTATTTCAGCATTTCAGGCGTGAGACGAATGTCCTTCTTTCAAACACTACCCATCTTCGAGGACTTTCGAGAAGCCGTCACTTCGGAGCGGCACCAACCTGTGCCGGCCGACTGGGCCATCATCGTTTCCGACGTCAAAGGCTCTACTAAAGCCATCGACAGCGGCCGATACAAAGAAGTCAATATGGCCGGGGCTGCGTCCATCATCGCCGTCCAGAATAAAGTGGGCAAGACGAATGTCTTGTTTGTCTTTGGAGGCGACGGCGCGACGTTTCTGGTGCCCTCCGTGCTGCGAGACGAAGCCATGGTTGCACTTCAAGGGACGCGGGCTCTCGTGCAGAAAATTTATGGCATGGACCTGCGCGTCGGCAGCGTCGCCGTGGAAGACGTCCGCAAGCAAGGGGCGGATGTGCGAGCGGGATTGCTGCTCCTCTCGCCGACGCAGCTACAGCCCATCCTTTTTGGAAGTGGTGTGCGTTTGGCCGAGACCCTCATCAAAGCGGCCCCTGAGTCGCCTCTGACCGAGGATGTTTCGGAGCCGGACTTTACAGGGTTGGAGTGTCGCTGGGAGCCTTTGCAGAACCGCAATGGTGAAATCGTCAGCCTTCTCGTCGAGGCTCTGGGAAGTGAGCCGCAGGCACGAAAGACCTACCAGCGGGTTGTACAGGCGATTGAAGCCGCTTATGGCAATACTGCCGAGCGCTCGCCCGTCTTAGCGTCGACACTGGTACTCGGAAAAACACCGGGTTACTACCGCGCAGAAGCCCGTGCGCGAAGCTATTCTCGAGGCCTTGTGGCTTACTTGCGCTACTGGGCCCGGACGTACTTCTTTACTCAAGCGGTACGCATCGCGTGGGACTACCTCGGCGGCAAGTTCGGCAAGCGCTACCGACGAGAAGTGGCGGACCAATCCGATTTTCGAAAATTCGACGGCGTTCTGCGTATGACTCTAGACGGCAAGCCTTCGGAACGCACACAGCTCGAACAGTTTCTGCGCCGAGAAGTAGCGCAAGGAACATTGGTTTACGGAATTGAATCGGCGCCTGCCGCTCTGATCACTTGCTTGGTGGGAAACCGCACTGCCGGAGATCACTTCCACTTGATCGACGGTGCTTCGGGTGGTTATGCGAAAGCCGCTATCACGCTCAAACACCAGCTCGCGGCCTTAAAGCGAACCGCGGTCGCCTAAGATAATCACTTCACATTCCAGCTGCACCTGAAACTTTTCGAAGACAGTCTTTTTGACGAGATCGATGAGCGCCAGAATATCGCTCGCGCGCGCGCCGCCTTTGTTCAGGAAGAAGTTTGCGTGTTTGAGGGAAATCTCTGCCCCGCCCGAGGTCGAACCCTTCAGCCCCGCGTGCTCGATCAAACGGCCGGCCGACATCCCAGTTGGAGGGTTTTTGAAAGTGGAACCGCAGCTCGGAAAATCTAAGGGCTGTTTTTCCGCGCGCTCTTGGATGATGCGCTGGACTTCGGTGCGCAGAGCGACCGCATCGCCGTTTTTCAGTCGGAAATCCATCGAGGTCACTAACGAATCGCCCACGGCCGTTTGTTCTCGGTAACCGAAGTAGAGGTCTTTGCGCTCCAACTGGCGCAGTCCCTTTTCAAAATCGAACAACTCCAGCCGCGTAAGAATATCGGCGTAGCAGCCATACTTAGTACCGGCATTCATGAAGATGCCGCCGCCGAGCGTTCCGGGAACGCCCGAGCTGAATTCCAATCCCGCGTAGCCGCGGGAAATCGCCCACTCGAGAAGTTCCGGCTTGGAAACGCCAGCGCCACAGCGAACGGTCATGCCTTCGGCGTCCTTGGAAATTTCCTCGATTTGATTGAAAGAGTGTTTTAGCGCAATGACGACGCCGCGGATGCCAGCGTCCAAAACAAGCAAGTTCGTCCCGGTGCCGATGATGGTGACGGGGAGATCGTACTCTCGGCAGATCTGCGCAAGCATTTGAAGGTCTTCTCCATTGCGAGGGAAAACGAGAACATCCGCCGGCCCGCCAATTCCATAGGCGACATAAGGTGCGAGTGGTTCGTTAAAGCGGACGTGTTCTTGAAAGGCGGTTTCCAGAGCGGCGCGGGACTGTGGTGTCAGCTTCCCGTGTCCACTCCGAGCTTCAAAAGAGCTTTTGGTAGACATTGGGAAGGTCTCCTGCGCCGAGGGTGAGAATGACATCTCCCGGCACGGCATCTTTCATCCAAAGCTCGACCCCGTCCCAACCCGTGGCCACGCGCTGAGCGCCCGCATGGCGTGTGGAAAGCTGCTCGGCAAACTTCGCCGCGGTAATTCCGTCCCTAGGAGCCTCGCCTGCGGCATAAACATCTGTCACTGCGATACCATCGCAGTCTCCAAAGCACTCGGAAAATTCTGACCAGAGATCGGCCAATCGAGAATAGCGGTGCGGCTGGAAAACGACCCGTACACGAGATTCCGGAAAGCGTTCGCGGGCTGCAGCCAGCGTGGCGCGTATTTCCGTCGGGTGGTGCGCGTAATCGTCGAAAAAGCGCACGCCCTCTTTATCGCCGCGGTGCTGAAACCGCCGAGCGACGCCTCGGTAAGAGGAAAGCGCTTGGGCTGTTTTATCTCGAGAAATTCCTAGTTCGTCTGCCACCATGAGCGCGGCGACGGCATTCAAGGCATTGTGCCGGCCCGGCACGCGTAGACGCAAAGTCACCGGGCCCGTGGGCGTGTGTACTTCGAAAACGCTGCCTTCGGGTGCGGGAGTGTACTTGCGGATGGAATACGCATTCGACGCTTCAAAGCCGTAGCTCTTCTTGCGCCGCTGAACCTTAGTAGCGAGCCGCTGCAAAACCGGATCGTCGCCGCAGAAAATATTCAAACCATAGAAAGGAATCTTATTGGCAAACGCGAGGAACGCCGTTTCCAGTGCTTCCAGCGAACCATAGTGATCTAGGTGCTCGCGATCGAAGTTGGTGATCACCGCAATCGAAGGGGTGAGACGGTTGAACGATCCGTCACTTTCATCCGCTTCGACAACCATAAACTCGCCGTCGCCGGGGCGTGCATTAGTGCCGCCGAAATTATCGACTCGGCCGCCGACAATAACCGTCGGATCCATTCCGGCATATTCGAGCACGACACCCGTCATGGACGTCGTGGTCGTTTTGCCGTGAGCGCCAGCGATCGCGACGCCGTACTTGAGGCGCATCATCTCCGCCAACATTTCAGCGCGCGGGATGGTCAAAATATCTTTCTGCGCGGCCGCGACACGTTCGGGGTTTTGAGGTGAAATTGCCGATGAATAAACGACCAGTTCTGCCCCTTCGATGTGGGAAGGATCGTGGCCGAGGAACACATGGATGCCCTGAGCTTCTAGTAGGCGCACCGTCTCGCCGCGGCCGGCATCGGAGCCCGTTACACGGTAGCCATCCTGCGCGAGGAGCTGGCCTAGACCGCTCATGCCGATCCCACCGATCCCGATCAGGTGTATGTGTTTGATTTTATTGTACATACCGCATTCAGCTCAGATCACTAAGGATCTGGTCGCCGATGCTAGCAATTGCGGGGGGGCGCCGCAACGCTGAAAAACTTCCCGCCATTTTCTGCAGACTTTCGGGCGCACAGAGCTTTTCCATAGCCGTCCAGAAGCGCTCGGCAAAGCCCTCACCCTGCTCTACCACCACCGCACCGCCCTGGCGCGCGAGCCATTGGGCGTTGTCCGTTTGATCGTTCTGCCCTTGCCGGGGGAAAGGCACGAAAAGTGTGGGGCGTCCGATCTGTACTAACTCCGAGACGGTGATGGCGCCCGAGCGTGACACAACAACGGAAGCTTCTTTCATCGCGGTCGCAATATCCTCGATGAACGGGCTCACCTGCGCTTTGCCGCGGAAGCCGGAAGCGTAGGCCGCTTTTACCGATTCAGCATCGGATGTGCCGGTTTGGTGGACGATCGTCCAATCGGCAGGAATTTTATCCAAGCCCTGGGTGAGAACCTGGTTGATGGAACGTGCGCCTTGGCTGCCTCCCAAGACGAGCAGAGTTTTCTTATTCGCCGAATAGGGAGGCAGGTTTTCAAAGAAGTCTTTGCGAATGGGATTTCCCGTGTTCACGCACTTTTTCGGATCAAAAAAGCGCGAGGCTTCGGGGAAGCCCAAGAAAATTTTTCGGCTGATCTTCCCGAGGAATCTATTGGCGATACCGACGGAGACATTCTGCTCTTGCAGGTACACGGGCCGGCGCAACAGAAACGCCGCTAAGCAAACGGGTACGGAAATGTAACCGCCCACGCCGACAACGGCATCGATTTTTTCTTTGCGCAGCATCCCCGCCGACCACGCGGTCGCTCGGACTAGTTGGAAGAGCGTCTTGATAATGCGGATGATGGATTGGTTTTTTACAGGGCCCGTTTTAATCGCCACAAACCGAATCCCGCGCTGAGGCGCAAGCCGCGCCTCGAGCCCTCGGTCCGAACCGATGTAAAGAATCGAGTTCCCCCGCTTTTGGAGTTCTTCCGCGATAGCCAAGGCAGGAAAGACATGGCCGCCGGTCCCGCCGCCTGTGATGACGATGTTTTTGCTCAAGATAGGGAAAGAATCCCTGATTTACCGAGGGGAATCAAGCAGGGGTTGCAGGCGGTTTTGCCTGCGATTGGCGGATGATATTGAGCAGAATGCCCATGGCGAAGAGGTTTACTAGCAATGCAGAGCGTCCCCAGGAGATGAAGGGGAGCGGAAGCCCCTTTAGCGGGAGCAAGCCCGTCACACCACCGAGGTTTACGGCAATCTGCAAAACCAGAGCGAGAGCGATCCCAAAACCCATCAAGCGCCCGAGCGAGTCGGAGGCATTGAGGGCGCCTTTGAAGAGCAAGTAGCCAAAACTTGCAAACAGCACCAAGAGCGCAAAAGCCCCGACGAATCCCAATTCCTCCCCGATAAGCGCGAAAATAAAATCCGTGTGCACTTCCGGGAGGAAAAAAAGCTTGCTGTTGCCATTGCCCAGACCGACCCCGAATAGCTTGCCCCAGTGGAACGAAACGAAGGACTGGATGGTTTGGAATCCCGCACCCTGGGAATCGTCCCAAGGGTTCAAGAAAGCAAACACGCGGCGGCGGCGGTATTCCGATTGCATCAACGTTACAGCAAGTGCTGTGGCTGTCGCGCCAAAGAGCGTATAGAGGTAAACCGGCCGAAGCCCCCCAATAAAAAGCATTCCGAAAACTACGGCACAGAGCAAGATCGTCGTACCCATGTCCGGCTGCAGCAAGAGAAGCCCGAGCAAAACACCTAAAGGCGCCAGCTGCGCCAACCACTGTTTCCACGTCAGGTTCTGGTTCCGCGTGAGCAAGGTCGCGAAATAGAGCGTGACGCTGATTTTCGCAAGCTCGCTCGGCTGAAAGGAAAGCAGCGGCGTGCGGATCCAGCGGCTGGCGCCTTGCGCCGTATGCCCGATGGAGGAGAACAACGTCATGGCGACCAAGAGAATCTGTGCCGCAAAGAGAGGCACGCTCAGCTTGGCCCAAAACTGGTAGCGAATGCGCGAAACAATGAGCAGTAGTACCAGACCCACTGCGGCCGCGATGGTGTGCCGCGTAAAAAAGTAATACTCCGAACCAAAGCGTTCCAGGCCCA
>JAIEOG010000115.1 GCA_019750655.1 bacterium | reverse complement strand
ATTAAGACCTTCCGAGTCTTCGGCTTCGTTTCCCTCGGGCGCTTGGGAGCTTCCTCCTATTTCTCCAACCACCTCGGTAGAGAGGGGAGTGCTCGCAAACTCGAGCCCACCCAGATGTATGATCCCATTTACGAGGCCCTGGAGTTCACCTCTACCGAGCGCCGGGATTTCGAAGCGTATGCGGATGCCCTGGTGGAAGAGGAGTTTAAGTACGTTCTCGCCCGGCTTCGCAGGCTTGGGGTGCATTACTGGTGGGGTAATATCCCCTCCATGGAAATAGACCTTCTATGGAAGATTCGGCCAGGGGAAAGATTCCCCAAGCCGGTTATCTGCGAAACGCGCGTGCACGCGCTGAAGGTCAGCGATAAGGACGTGCAGGGCTCCATCGAAGAAGTGGATGGGGCCGCTTCCCGGGCGTATTGATTTTCCTACGCCGAAAAGCTACTGACCAAGGCCTATGAAGTTCTTAAAGAGCTCTCTTCTGGTTTTGTTGGTGCCGGCTGCGGCTATGGCCCAAGGCACTGGCCTTTTGCCCTGCTTCTTAATCGTTTCGACCATCGTATTTGGTGGGGGGAGCGTCATCGATAAATGGGAAAAAGACGCAGGGAATCGCCTCGCGGTTTCCCAGCGCGAGGACGACCTCAAAGATTACCAAACACGAGCCCGATACGCCGTCCGATTCAAAGATACGGACACGGCGAGGGTGGAGTTCGAGCGGTGGTTGACCCAAGCTGTGGAAGGTGAGCAGCCCTCACTTGCCGGGATGCCTTACACGCAGGCCTTTGAGAAAATGAACGAGCTTATGCGCGATGGCCGGATGCTCCATCGCATCCTAGAAAAGGCCAGCAAAGCGGAGGGGGAAGTCCGCGTGACCTCCGCTACCGTTCCCCGAACCTTTCATATGGATGCGAACCTGCGGGAGCAAACTGTGGTCTGGACTGTTACGGTAGAGGGCGTGCCTTTGGGTGAAATCCAGACTTCAACTCTGATTCGGGGCACGGCCCATTATCAATCCGGCTTTCCGATGCTCCAGCCGGTGCGAGAGGTATTCGTACCTGCACAGGACGATGCTCTCTTGATGATCCAGTCCGTAAAGCTAGCGAAGCCCTGATATATCGACGAGAGTGCTATACTATTTGGATAGGAGGCATTCATGCACCACGAACATGGCGAAAATTGCAGTCACGGCAGTAAATGCGGTTGTCCTTGCCACTCTGCAAAAGGGATTTTCATTACCCTGGTAGGGGTGGTTTTCTTGCTGAAAGCGATGGGCATTATTAGCGATGACATCGCCGGTTACATCTGGCCGAGTGTGATCATCTTGATTGGTCTGAAAATGACGTTCAAAAACGTCTGCAAGTGTTGCTCTAAGAAATAAGTTTCTGGTTCCCTGCTGGCTTAGGCTGGCAGGGAGCTGACAAAATACGGCACTTCGAAATTCCCACCTCATTTTGTGGTATAAACCGCGCCCTATGCGCGTTCTATTTCTTGTCGGATTAGCGGGCCTATTAGTCGGATGCGGCAAGAGCAATCTCAACGCGGACTTTCCGGAAGCCATGCGCGGCTTCGAACGTAAGAAGAAAAACTTTGAACAAGCCTCCTCGGCTGAATCTGCGTATTTCGGTGCGGTTTCTGCTGCAGCACTATCGGGCATCGATCGCTCGAGCGATGGCACATACCGCCCACAAGCCGGAGGCGCTACTGATCCGGCTGTGAATGCCGATATGTTTGCGCTCGACTGTGATTTCGATCACGCGGCCTTAGAATTGCGCAATGCCGATCCGGACGATCGCTTCGCTATCGGCAGAAAAACCAATCCCTCGAGGCAGCCTGAGATGGTCGGTGCGGGTATCGCCTGCCGCGTTCTTCTCCCTGCGCAGAAGCTAGCGGAAGGTAAGTCCCTGACTCTGCCCATTCTCACACGCACGAATCAGGTGTTTCTTGCTACGGCGGCTTGCCCCTCAGAAAAACAGGGCGTGTGCCTGGGGGGAGGCGAGTTAAGACTAGATACATCGCGCCTCTTCGCGAGTCTTTCGGGCTCCGCGAGTAGTAGCTATGTGATGGTGACATACTCCAACGTACGCCAGGTGAATGACTATCGTGTCTTTGTGAAGTCGGGTATTCACCCTGGAGAAAACAAGGAACTGCAAAAGCTCGCGAATCGCCCTCAGTCGGGTGTTTCCTCGATGTTAGAGTTTGTTGAAAAAGTGGGGGTCGCGGATTGCGATATGCTTGCTTTGGCGATGGCACAGAAACAAGAGCAGCGAAATGCTGAGCCGAATGCGCCAAGACAGACTGCTTACATCGCCGTCGGGAATATGGGCCTCGATATACGTGTTATCGATTTCACCACGCGGAACCACGCGTGGAATATTACTTCTAATTTGAAGGGGCTCCGCAATCACGATGAAACGTTCCCGGTCGTACCGCAGTTTGAAGCGTTCTACTCTTGGGAAAACGGAACGGATTTCATTGCCGGGGGCAAGTTCTACGAGGCCTGGGAGGCGGCAGGGCCGACACCCTCCTACCGAAAAGTGAAACAGGAAGACCTGGTTTCTTTCGCGCTCTCCAAAACACCGCAAGGGGACTTAAGGGGCAAAGGTATTTTTCAAGCGTCCATCATTACTCGTGGGGGAGATCCCTCTTACTCCGGGTATGACCTGGGTTTTGATAAGGGCTGGTTGCGTGGAACTACCTTAGGGGTGGGCCGGAATAGCCGACAGCTGGGTTCTAGCTATGATGCCAAATGGATGCGTTTTGAGACGGTAGAAGGGTATCCCCTCGGATCGCACGCGAGCGAGGCACTTCAGTGCCTGATGAAGCAGAGAGAGGAAATGGCCAGAGAACAGGGCTTTAAACTCGACACCCATGGCATGCACTCGGACATCGAAGGCGACGGTCTCGCGGTGTTTGGTTCCTTCCATGTTCTGCCCAGCGATGCAGAGAACCTTAAACTCAAAGTGTGGAATCGTTACCACCACGATAAGAAATCGACGCGCACCATTGGCAGAGAAGAGTTTCTGCGAAGCTGCCGCGATCAGAATGTGCCGATGGATTTGAAAACCGTCGTCTCTGGCCAAGTAGCTATCGATTAAGCAAGATGGGGCGAGTGCTCCAACACGCCCCGTCTTTGATCCTTCCTAAGGGCTGTTAAACTGTACCTAGAGGCGGTAAAGCCGCGCCTCCGCCATACCGATAAGTCTTAAGCACACCACTCTATAGCTCTTAAGGAGAACCGCATGATCCGACCTTTGGCCTTGGGGCTTTTCGCCCTGTCTGGATTTGCCTGGGGAGTCAATTACCCTTCGACGGCAGCCGTGCCTGTACTGGAAATCCCTGTGACGCCTTTTAGCGATATGGCCTCAGGATACCAGGCTACCAACCCTGGCTTCCGCGCGGTATTGCGCGATGGGCAAGGCGATTACATCGCAGGCGGCCGCATGACGATGGACGCGGTGATTAAAGGCGAAACAGATGACGCGAGCCAAGGCTCAGCCTACGGGTTGTTGAAGCTCCGAGTCGATATTGAAGAGGGCAACGATAAGGTTGCTGCGGGGAGTTATACGGGCACGCTCTCTATCTGCATGGCGAAAGACCAGGCGAGCTCACTGCCGGATACAGCCTGCAAAAGCCTGAGCGGGAACCTGCACAACGAGCGCCCGTTCCAATGGATTGGTAAGAAGGTGGATTACTCCATCGCAAGCAACGGCGATGTCACGATCACGCGCTACTATGGTTCGACTGGCGAAGGTGGCACGAGCCGGCAACTCGCACTCTCGGTATTCCACCCGGCCTACGGCTTCGCCGCTCCTGGCAAAGCCTTCAAAGACTATCAGTCACCTCTTGTTTTGGATCTGGATCACTCGGGCAAGCTGGAGCTCGTAAATGTCTGGGCGCCTAAGCCGGAAGTTCGATTCGATCTAAATGGTAGCGGGGATAAAGTACGCACGGGATGGGTGAAGGCTACGGATGGTTTCTTGTTCCAAGACAACGGCACGGGCTGCGTTACGAACGGCACGCAATTGTTCGGTGAGTTCACGGGTTCGAAAGACGGCAAGCGGACTTTCGAAAACGGCTTTGCGGCCCTGGCAGCTCTTGATACGCAGAAGACGGGGAAGGTCGTGGCAAAGGATCACCCGACTTTGAAAATCTGGATCGACCGCAATCAGGACGGCACGTGCACAAAGAACGAAGTGTTGCCTGCAACTCGCCATGTGAAGGAAATCGCAGTCACGTTTGAGGCACACGCTAACCCAGCTTTGAATGAAGACAACGAAGTCCGTCTGACCTCTCGGTATACCGCAACGGATGGGAAGCAGTACTTGGTGGGCGATGTTTGGTTTAAACAGCGCCGCAACGAAATGGCGAAAAAATAACCCCTTTTAACGAGAGAGAAACCCATGAAAAAGATAATTGCACTTGCTCTGGTGTTTGCGACGGTCTCGGTCTTTGCGGATGAACCTTACTCCATTGATATCTCGAAGAGCACGCCGGTGGATATCGACGACGTCAATAATCTGCGCGGGTATGCGAATACCAATAATTACTATCTCGCAGTGAACTTACGCGCCGGGATGCGAGTGCTGTACTCCGCTTCTTACGGCGTGGGCAATGAAGCAGGGCAGGCCGCCGGCACGCTCGTGGAAAAGGATGGCAGCTTTTTCTTCAAGCAATCTTCGAACCCCACGAACCAGCTCCTATTGCCGCCCGGGTTGCCTTTCAACTCCGGTACGGATGTTTCTCTTTGGGATGTGGGTGCGTACATGGAGTTGATTAACCGCGTGGCGTTCTCGGATCCCAACACGTCTTCCCGCACAAACAACAACGTCTATAGCGCGATTCGCTCGGCAAATATTGTCGATTTCAAGGGCGGTACGGCTGGGGCGAGCGTTACCTACAAAGACGCTCTCGAAGTGAACTACAATCACCAGGTAGCGACGCGGTCGGATTCCAATCTGAAGATCTACTACGCGCGTGGCATTGGCCCCGTGGCGCTGGAATTCCGCGAATCGATGGTGCCGTCGGGTACTTTCAAGATCTACGTCGGCGAGTAAGCGGCTTTATTTTCCACCGGCCGCGATTCGAACGCTGCACTTTCTGAAGGTTGCGGTACCTTTCCGGAAAGCTTCCGGAGTGATCTCTTTTCCGGTCTTGCGGAATAGTAGAACCAAGTCGGGGTTATTCCAGGGCGCGTAGCGCACTAGGATCTCTCCCGTCACTGATGTTTCGGCGCCTTGAAACGCTCCAGGCAGCACGAAATAATACACTGCCTGCTGATCGGCGGAATCGAGCTCCGCGTAATTCACCCAGACTCCTTGGGCCGGCATCACTAAATCCAATTGGAGCGCTTTCACCGACGTCCCACTATCCACCCCTAATTGTGTAAGCAGTTGCTGCGGAAGGTACAGCGTGAAG
This sequence comes from bacterium, assembly GCA_019750655.1. GTDB lineage: Bacteria > Bdellovibrionota > FAC87 > UBA2466 > UBA2466 > JAIEOG01. The sequence goes on along the minus strand of JAIEOG010000115.1, from coordinate 741 downwards.
CCTGGCGTCCCTCTGACAACCTGATCGTACACTAGTCGCATTTGCTCGCCTTCGGCCGCGCGCCGAACTAGAAACCGCTTTGGAGGAATGGGTTGCGTCGATTTCGCCGCTTTTGCCGGCGCTTCGGCTTCTGGTTCTCCGGACTCCTCAGTTTCCGCAGGTTCCCCACTTTTCTTGTCCTTGCGGTGGGGCTTCTTCATTACACCCCTTCGTGTCTGTTTTGATCCGCCGGCAGGTAACTCACCGTAGGAGTACGCGCGCTTGGGCAATGCGGTTACGTCGCTTGCCACCGTGACGACGTCCTGGCCGTCCCTAAGCCGCTCGATGGCTTCCATAACCGAGTCGGGAAGATCGGGCGTGGCTTGCAGCCAGTCTAGAATTCTTCCCGTGCTTGCGGGCACGAGCCAATAAGACTGTCCCAACATTTGCAACTCATTGGGTAGCTGGGAAGCATTCATCGGGAAGAAACTATTCCCACTTACAGGCGCGTATCCTTCAACGGGATTTACGATTCCCCATTCACGTTGCGACCAGAATAAAATCGTGTTTCCGGATTGGCAGATTTCCGCATCCGGCTGGCCCGTATAAATCAGACTTACTTCGTGGGTGGTCTGAGTCGGGTGTGAGAGGTGGTAGAGCTCTCCCTTACTATTGAGAAAGACCGCACCGCTCTCCCGGGGGTGTGCTACGAACCGGCGAATATCGCCAGCCTCTCCTAATTCAATTTTACGTAAGGCCCGG
>JAIEOG010000420.1 GCA_019750655.1 bacterium | reverse complement strand
GAAATGGTGAAGTCGCCGAAGTACGCCGCCGAGTTCAAAAAACTCCGCATTGCCGTCGCTAAAAAATAGGCCTGCTTTTGTAAGCTAGTTGAGGACTTCTTCGAGCTCTCGAGCATCGTCCACTAGACGTTCCAGAATCCGGCCTTCTAAAACCCCTACGTGAGTTCCCGAGCAGCCGATACGAAGGCCGACTTGCTTTTGGCTTAGGGGATCGCCTTCAAAACCAAACCGCATCCGCACAATCTGTTGGTCTTCTGTGGGAAGTTTGAAGAGCAATTCTTGGACTCTCCGCCGGATATATTCCAGCCGTTCCACCTCTTCATAGACTTGAACTTGAGTCGGATAGGTGTCGGCAGGGTCGAGGGGCGATTCTGTTTCCGCGGTCCCAGCGCCTTTAATATGCCGGCGGCTTTCATTTCGAATGTAACTACGCATTTCGTTTTGTATGGCATTTACAGCGTAAGTGGAAAACAAGCCCACTCTCGGATCGTAGCCATCGATAGCCTTGTGAATAGCGTGTGCCCCTTCTGTTAAGAAGTCTTGGTATTCGAGGCCGGATTGCTGTGCGAAAGCTTCCGCGTCTGCTTGTGAAAGACGCAAGTTGGTTTTCCACATGAGGCTCTTGATCTCCCGGGCACGCTCTAGAAGCGATTCCAACTCTTGGATCCGCTCTAGGTTATTGGAGAAAGCGCGGCGTCTTAGCCCGTCTTCGTAGGCCTGACGTTTGCGCAAGATATCGTAGTTGATCCCGTGGAGTTTGCTCAGCCAATAGGTCTGGTCTTCCGCCGGCAGATGTTTCCAATGCAATCCATCAGGGTGCGATTGCCATTCGGGCTCCGGGAGATCACGGTCTGGAAGGGCCAGGTATTCGTACGCAAGTTTCTCGGGAATCGGGGGGAGGCGGATCTGGATTTTGAGAACCGCTTTCCAGCGAGAATCCAAAGAGCGCCGGTCGTGAAACTTGTTCATCGCAATCAGCACCGCCGTGGTCGACGTTGAAACGCCTAAGATCGGGCGGGTGATGAGAGCGATTTCCTCGCTGAAATCGAGGGCGCGTGTCGATCGGGAGAGGAAGATCCCTTTTTCTTCCAATGCCGCAAGAACCTGATCGGCGCGGGCTTGGGACCATTTTGCTTTCCAGGGGCTCGGCAATAAACCCAGCTGAACCAGCAGTGGATTCCAGCATGCGAGGGAGCCAGCGATGGCTTTGTAGAATTCCGCTAGCGTGACGTCGTGGGAGCTGGTTTCTCGGATAATCTGGCGCGCTTCGTCGCTCTGGTCTTCGCGCGCTTTCAACCCACCGAGAGGCACTTTTCCATGGAGGGCGCGAAGAACCGCGAAGGCGACTTCCCAAGTCCAGGGTTCCCGAATCTTCGGTAGGTAGTACGGGTTTACGTCGCCCGGAGCGGAATGTTTCTCCCAGCTTCGCTGCATCATCGAAGCGGCTTCCCAGTCGATGCGTGCGTATTCAGCGGCTGACTTAAGATCCAAGAAGTGCGTATCGACGGCCTTTGTTACCGCCGTCCCCGTTACGGGCTTTCCCGTTACTCGCCGGGTGATGTCCAACATGGCTTGGGAATTATCAAAGGCCAGAGATTCGCGAATGGGAATGCCAGCATCGAAGAGCGCTCTTAAGACTTTTGCTACTAAGTCGCGGTCCCATTTTATCTGGCGCGCGAGCGCATTGCCGTCGAGGCCAATGGCATCGGCTGCGAGTCTTGCGGATCCAAAATAAACCGCTGCTTGATCTGCCAGCTGCCGCGGGGTTACGAGCGCGGACAGAACAAAAGCAAGGAGTCTCCGTGCTTCGGGGTCTTGGTTTTTGCGCAAGCTCGTCGTGTCGATGTCGTAACCTGCGTTGTAGAGGTGCCAAAGCGCCGTCTGGATTTTCATCTTGGTCCAGAACTTATTATGGGACGTTCGGGCAGGCTTTTTAGCCTCGGAAACGATGTGCTGGGCACACGGGTACGCGGAATGAATAGAAAATAGGAATGCGACGGAAAGCCCGCGTAAAACCCGCAACCGCATGGATCCTCAAAGCCAAAACGGAAGAGGTAGCACTTTTCTTAGATGAGCTCCACACCTAGGTATGCTTGAGTGCGCTGTCTAGTAAGGCTTTTGGGGTGAGGGTAAGTGGTGGGCGGACACGGTCTCGAACCGTGGACCTACAGCTTGTAAGGCTGTCGCTCTAACCAACTGAGCTATCCGCCCTCTGAATCGAGCAATCTAGCTTGAGTGGGCCCAGCCGACAACTAGTACCGCTCCGCTGTCGTCCATTTACAGCCGCGGGCAAGCCCGCTGGGGGCCAACTGAGCTGCCCTCTCATTCGCGGGGCAAGCCCCGCTGGGGCCGCTTGCTTGTACGGGAAAGAAAACCGGCGCTCGTTTGGGAGCGCCGGTTTGAGAATTAGCGGCAGTTGCCTACTTGGATCGAGCGGCGGCTGGTCATGCCCAAGGTGCGGGGATCGCGCGAAGGGACTTGGTGGTAGCGCACCTGGACTTCGAGATCGCATTTGCCGGCGGTGATCACCCAGCCTTGGCCGCCATGGCGCAGGGGTCTTTTGGTGACGGATTCAATCGGCTCGTTGAGATTCCAAAGTTTCTTTTGAACGTCGGCGTTCTGGAGCACGTCCTGAATTTCCGAAACGCTGAAGGTGTATGGGTGCATGGGGCTCGTGGCAAAAGCCGGAGCAGCCAATAAGAACGCAGAGAGAATTGCTTTCATAGTTACCTCTTAGATGTCTCACAGGCGTAAGTGCCCGTGCGTCCGCGATTCTTAGACGCTCGTACAAGCAAGTCACGGCGGGGTGCGCTAACTCACTCTAGCGCCCGACCGCCTTAAGGCGTATCCTTTAAGGATGGCTTCTCGTCTAAATGTGGGAATTATCGGCTTAGGAACGATGGGCCGCTGCATCGTCTCGGGCCTTATCGAATCGAAAAAGCTTTCCCGCAACCAAATTGGATTCACGACCCGCCAAAGCGGCGGAAAAGCGGCCGAAGAGCTGGGGCTCACGGCTTGTAAAGACAATCTCGATCTGGTGTCGCGCTGCGATACCGTTATTCTAGCGGTCAAGCCGCAAAACCTCGCCGAAGTGCTCACCGAAATCGGCCCGAAAGTGAAACCCAACCAGACTTTGATCTCGATTGTGGCAAGCGCTTCTACCGAAGCCTTGGAAGGCCACTTAGCAGGCCGCGTTCCTGTGATCCGCGCCATGCCCAATACCCCCGCGCTAGTGCGCGAAGGCGTTACCGCTCTTTGTGCGGGCAAGTACGGCAAAGAAGAAGACTGGGCGCGCGCCTCGGCGCTTTTCGAGCCGCTCGGCAAAGTCGTGCGGGTCGATGAAAAGCACATGAACGCCGTCACAGGCTTAAGCGGCTGCGGGCCCGCGTATGTTTACGTAATTTTAGAATCGCTTACGGACGCCGGCATCAAGGTCGGCTTGCCTCGCGAGCTGTCGACTCAGTTGGCAGCGCAGACCGTATTGGGCGCGGTAAAGATGTTGATGGAAACAGGCCGTCACCCGGCCGCGCTTAAAGACGACGTAACCACCCCCGCCGGATGCACCATCGACGGCCTCATGGAATTAGAAGAGGGGAAGCTACGCGTTACCTTGATCAAAGCGGTTGTCCAAGCGACCCTAAGAGCGGCCACGCTTTCGAGTGTTTGATTTTCGTTAGGAGCTCCCAAACCCTAACGGCGTCTGTTTTTTTGGATAGCCGTTCCACCCTAGGAGAAGTATTTTTCATCTATGGCTCAAAAAGCAAAATTGGTTTATGGCGGCAAAGAATATGAACTCAATGTGATTGAGGGAAGCGAAGGCGAACTCGCCATCGATATCTCCAAGCTCCGGGATCAAACGGGCTTGGTAACTCTCGACACCGGTTACATGAACACCGGCGCCTGCCAGAGCGCGATCACTTTCTTAGATGGCGAAAAAGGGATTCTGCGCTACCGCGGCTACCCGATCGAGCAACTCGCCGAGCAGTCCAACTTTGTGGAAGTAAGCTACCTGCTGATTTACGGTCGCTTACCAACACGCACGGAGCTAGATGCCTTCACGCAGCGGCTCACGCGCCACACGATGTTGCACGAAGATATGAAGCGTTTTTATGACGGCTTCCCGCGCGACGCGCACCCGATGGCGACGCTCTCCGCAGCGGTCAACACACTCTCGACCTTTTACCAAGACGAGCACGACGACCAGCTTTCGATCTTCCGCTTGCTGGCGAAGGCGCCGACGATTGCGGCCTTCTCCTATAAGAAGTCGATCGGCCAGCCGTTCGTTTACCCGACGAACGCTTTGAATTACTGCTCGAACTTTTTGAAAATGATGTTCTCCGTCCCGGCAGAAGAGTTCCAGGTCGACCCAGTGGTTTCCAAGGCCATGGATCTTTTGTTGATCTTGCACGCAGACCACGAGCAGAACTGCAGCACTTCGACGGTCCGCTTGGTGGGTAGCTCGAAGGCAAACCTTTACGCTTCGGTCAGCGCCGGGATTTCCGCGCTCTGGGGACCGCTCCACGGCGGTGCAAACCAGGCCGTGGTGGAAATGCTCGAGCAAATCCAAAAAGAGGGCGGCGACGTTACGAAGTATGTCCAACGCGTGAAGAACAAAGAAGAAGGCGTGCGCCTCATGGGCTTCGGCCACCGGGTGTACAAGAACTTCGACCCACGCGCCAAGATCATCAAACGCGCTTGCGACAATATCCTAGACAAAATGGGCATCCACGATCCCCTGCTCGATATCGCGAAGAAGCTCGAAGAAGCCGCTCTAAGCGACGAGTACTTTGTCTCGCGGAAGCTGTACCCGAACGTCGATTTCTACAGCGGCATCATCTACCGCGCGATCGGAATCCCGACGAACATGTTCACGGTGCTCTTTGCTCTGGGCCGGTTGCCAGGGTGGATCGCGCAGTGGAAGGAAATGGGCGATGATCCGGCCAATAAAATCGGCCGTCCGCGCCAGATCTACACGGGTTCGCAAGAACGTAATTATGAAGCAGTCGACAAGCGCCGCTAGAATGCGGCGCTAATGACACCGACTAGTTGAAGTACTTGGTTGCCCTTACCGATGTGCAAGTTCACGTTGGTAGGGGCATCTGCATTAAAGCCCCTTAAGATCACCATCGGCCCGACGCGAATGTGTCCGAAAAGCCCAAAACTCCCACCCACGCGCAGGCGCGTAAGCCCTGGAGATGTAAAAGTGGATGAAGCCGTGCTCGAGCCACTGGCTTGGTAGCCGCCGCTCCCGCCCAAGGTCATCCCGTAATCGGCGAATAGATGGATTAGATCGCCGAACTCCGCGTCTATGCCCGCCGAGACAAAAAAGCCGGAAATAGAAATCTCATAAAGTGTTGTGGAGTTGCCCGAAACCACATGCGTGTTCTGGGAAACGCTCCCCAAGCCATAACCCAAGGTCAAGCGCGGCGTCCAAACCGTATCGCCCTGGCGCAGCGGGAGAATGGCGCGCACTCCACCCATGACGGCGAGGTGTTTGAATTGGTTCGTTTCGGTAACGACATTGTTCACGGCGGTTTCATTTGCCGGTGTGAAACCCGTCATAACTTCCAATTCTGCGCCAAAGTACCTAGCGAAACTGACTTCCGCATTGGCTCCGAGGAGAAAGTGATCGCGCCCGTAGAGAGTCGCAATCGCATTGTCGTTCGTGGTGTTCGCATCGGAGAGCGACCCGTAGCCCGCCCAGCCACTGAGCCGCGCATGCAGAGGAGAGTCGTCGGGCTTTGCTTCTTTTTCCGGAGCGCTCCTGGCGCGCTTGGGCCGGACCGCGGGTTTCGGGGCGCGGCGTTTACGCGGCTTTAAATAAGCGTCATCCTCGGCTGGCTCGGTCGGATCTTCTGTGGGCGGCGCTTCTTCTAAGAGCGCGTCATCTTCCGGGAAAGAATCGGGCGGGAACTCGGCGTAGGCGTGCAGGCCTAGCAAAACGAAAATAAGAATTGGCCAGCTGCGGTATTTCATGTTGCTGGCTTAAGTCTACCAGCGAAGTTCGCGGGACTTTGAAAAATTTGCCCCAGCCTGGGGTGAGCCAGGCCGGGGCTAAGACGTCGCCATGCGGCAAAACGACTTTGTTGTATTCACTGTTGCCGT
>JAIEOG010000346.1 GCA_019750655.1 bacterium | reverse complement strand
GAGCTTTTCCAGGCTGCGTTCCAGGCAATGCCCCCCGGTCCAGCTTTGCAGCGTCGCGAACAAGTTGCAGCAGTAGTTTCGCTAGCTCCTGTCCTTCCGGACGAGACATATGGAAAGGCGCGCGCTTCAGGAGAAAAATATCCTGGGGTGGGGCCGAACCGTACTCGCTCGCAATCCCTTCCTGTGCATCCAAAACTAGACGCGTGATCTGGTCTTCCTTCAGGGCTCCCAAGCTATGCAGCAAAGCACCTGCAACAGGCAAGGAAGGGCCGTCAGATCCGCCGCCCGGTGGGCCCTCTTCTTCCGGATCCGCAAAATCCAGCGGACGGACATTTAGCTTCCCGTCGAAGAAGTCGTTCACCACACCGGAGTAGTCGATCAACAACAGCTCCTGCTTGAACGCATACACACGCGTTCCGCGCAGGATGTTTTGATACAAACGCATGATCGAACCAGTATCGTTCACGTTCACATCGCGAGCGATGATGATCATGTTGATGTTCGGGAGATCAGCTCCTTCGCCGATGATACTGTCGACCACCGCGAACTTGTGGGAGTTCACACTCTGTGGAGTGCTATAGTCGTTACCCAAAACGATATTGCCCCGAGCATTGAGCGTACAAACGCGGCGGTCCTGCATCCAGTCCTGCGTATCCGCAAAGCTCCCCTTGCCGGAGTGGAACGGGCAAACCTGTGATGGTAGATCGCCGGCCTCTGCTCCGCGCCGATCAATCTCAGCCTGCAACTGTTTTGCGAACTCATTGGACCGGTGCATGCCTTCTACGAAGATGAGCGCGCGCTGTTTAATATGTGGCTTCTGCTTTCGAAGCGCGAGGATCTGATCAGCGACGTCCTGAATCACTCGGGGCTCGACTACTTCAAATTTGGCGGGAGCACCGTCTTCACCCACTCCGATGGTCTTACGGTTCAAGACCGATTTACCATCCGGATCGCGGATGGGCTGCACGCGGACGATATTGATCCACGCCAAGTAACCGAGAACCATCGCGCGCTTCGCCTGACGAGCGGCGAGTTCAAGAATGGTGTTATTGTCACCGTTCATCAACTGGCGAGTTTCCTCTTCATCCAAAAGCACACCAACGATAGAGCGATCGAGAAACTGCCGACCCTTGATTAACCCTCCAACGGAAGAGTGTGTCATGGTGGCCGAGATAGCGACGATTAGGTCATTTTCGTCCAACAGCGCATTTTGCGTTTGGTCATGGCCCGGCTTATCCAAAATCACGCCCTCGAGCGTTTGCAGGGACTGGATGAACTGGCCCTTTTTCTGAGTTTCCAGATCCTGTGCCGGAATGTGCTGGGCTTCATCCAGAACCAAGATAGTCCTGCGCTTTTTCGCACCGCGGCCGATCAGTTCCGCCATCTTCCCGGACTCGCAGAGCTTGAAGAGACCCGTGCGCGAAGTCAGTAGCACTCGAACTTTGCCGATTTGCACTACGGGTTCGTGCTGTTTGTTTTGTCCGAAGAATGCCCAAACGTCTTTCGGATCGAGATCCAATTCGCGTACGATTTTTTCTAAAGCAGATTTCAAGACCGAGTCCGATTCGACAGCAAAAACAACCAAGCCGTTGTCGACTTTGGCCTGTTGGATAGCTTCAATTAGCTTGCCTTCGAAAAGCGCCTTTGCGAGTGCAGTCACCAAGATGGTTTTGCCCATCCCGCCCGGACCGACAATCCCCACGCGTGGGACACGTTTGGGTTCGCGGGCTTTGTAGGCCGCAATCGCGCGCATCGAATCTCTCATGACAGTCTGCTGCATGTAAGAGAGTACGGATTCTTCCTTATCTCCGGCGCGAGGAGATCGCATGTGCGGGCTCACATCCGGATCCCCGATCATCAACGCGCGCACAAAACCCTGAAGCAGTTGGACGTTTTTTTCGTCTTTTAGAAAACCCGGCTCTAACCAACGTTCTTGGAAATAAGCCGTTCCGTGCATGCGGTTGCCCGATGTGATGTCGAACTTCACTTCCGGAACGGAGTTTCCTAACTCGTCATCCGTCGGCTTTGCAGCGTGGGTAATAAGAAAAGTGTACGTACCGTTTTGGGTAGATACATCCCAGCCCAAATACGGGCTGTTCACGCGGCGCCACGTCGTGGGCGCGTTACCGAGGCGGCCGCCTTCCTCTAAAACCGGGCGAATGACGGTGGCGAAAAGCGCATTGGCCATGCGGTCCTGGCCCGGAGCATCCATTTTGTATTTTGAAGGGGCGCCGATAGGATTTGGGCCGTAGCCCATGGCGGTATCCGCTGCTTCTAGAATGCGCGGAACACAGCCCGACTTCTGCGGATCCACCGCTGCGGAAACCGAGAGACAATAAGAAAACACGAACGCCGTTAATAAGCGCATCTCAACACACCACCGATAAAAAAAGACGCTGCGGTATAGCAAATGTGCCTAGGCCGGATCAACAAGAAGCTGGCTCAGCTGCTATCACCTGGGAAACAATGGAGATTGCAAATCTAAGTTGCGGGTTCTTAGCCCCCCAAAAAACTCTATTCTCTGCTCCAAGACAGAAAGGCGCACGGCCGTCTCCAATTCGTCAGGAACAATCAACATCCGCTGGCCTCCGATTTCGGAGACGTCGTAAATCAAACGGCTTAGCGCCCCACCACACGCGGCGCCGGTTGCTGGCACATATTGCCGTTGAAACGGGATGAGATCCCAAGCTGATTTCGCAACGAGATGCCCTCGGCGGTAATCTGTGACGACCCATCCCCGGTTCGTGAAATGGATCTGCGCGGAACCCTGATCACCGAAATGGGCAACACGAAAAGCCTTTCGCGCGAACTTAACGAGTTCCGTCGCAAGAAGCGTGAAAGGGATTTGGTTTGGCGGAAAATGACTGGAATTGAAATCATCCAACCCGACTAAACGACCAATTAAGTGGTGGGGGATAAGCTCTTCTTCCCAGATGTATTCACCCGACAGACTTTGGTCGGGGAAAATAGCGACCGTCGGCGCCAGCGCCTTGATCTCGTGGTAGCCCTCTAAAATTTCATTTAGAAGTGGGATGGCTTCCTTCGTCTTCGCGATCTTAATGGCGCGGTTTCTCCCGACGCCAAAAACCCTCGAAGATTCTTTTCCGCCAAGGTCTTTGACCAGCTTGATTTTCTTGCCGCTGCTAAAGAGAACGCAGTTGCCGGCACCTAAGCTTTCAACGAGAGAGTCGTAGTTGTGAGCGGGAGTGCCATCTGTACTGAATAGGGTAATCGCTGGATTGCATGTGCCTGCCGCCACGGGACGCACCCATGCGACAAAACTGAAAAGCGCTAGTCTCAGCCACCAACCAGACAAAATATCCTCCGAAGCGGCAGGCGAAATACCTTATTGGCACCTTAAACCCAAGCACAAAGCACACCACCGGCAGGAGGCTGCTGGAATCCTTGGAAATAAATCATTAAGAAGCGGGGTCGAGTGCCGCGAAAGTCGCAGCAGTACACCTTCGCTTGCTTCGCCGATCGATTTTCATTTATAGGAGGGCACTATGATGCTTTGGATTATCGCTCTCTTGTTCTCGTTGGTCGGCTGCGCCTCTTATGAAGCTAGACCGGTCGGCCCGTTGGACAATGCTCCCACGCCACGCGGTTCCGCCATCAACCAAAACTGCCCAGGTAATATGATCCGCGACTACTCCGGAAACTGCCGTAGCGTCGACGGTAAATAAGACCTGATTGTCGAGGGATTTGTGGTGCTCGCGAGTAGGACCGAGGCCCATGGCCAAAGGCCATGTATGAGATGGCAAGTCCCCCGGGACTTAAAATCCAACCTGGTTATCGAGGAAGTTACGTGGTGCTCGCGGCCAGAATCGAACTGGCACGGCCTTTAGGACCGAGGGATTTTAAGTCCCTTGCGTCTACCAATTCCGCCACGCGAGCCTTAAAAGAAAAAACACCATACCCGGCGCCTTGCCGTCTTTCAAACTGAACTACCCTGAAACCGGCGTTTCTCTCGGGCGAAGTAGGAAAGCGTCAGTCCTAGGACCATTACAAAGCCGATAGGAGCAACGGCGTACGCCGCCGTAGCGCCTATGTTTGTGGCCAGCCAGCCTACCCCGAAGTGGCAAGCAGCCACGGTGGCCTGGCCCCCGAGGAGCACTCGAAAGGTCAGTGTCGGCGCTTCCCGTGGGAAGTAGCGCGTGAGGCGCGCCAAGATCAGTGGGAAGAAGGGGCCCACCAAACCGGCCAGTGGCAGTGCCCAAATGAAACCGGCGAACCCTGCAGCCAGGCTGCCTAGAGCGGCCAACAGACCCACCAGGATTACAGCCCGCTCCGTCGCATCTTCTTGCACGAGCATGCAGGCCAGTCGACTCAGGGTCATACAAACGAAAAAACCGGTCGCGTACGGGGTTGCATGCTCCACGGTCATTCCGTGCGCTTCGACGAGGTAGGCCACCATCCACATCGACGTCATTACTTCGGAGCCGACATAAAGCGCGAAGCAGGCAACTAAGAGGCCTTGTATGGAGAACCAGCGGAACGGCATCGGCTTTTGCTCCGCCTCAGGTGGGGCAGCGATGCGTTTGGGGAGGCCCCAGTAGATCCACCCCGCCATACCGGCGAGAGGGACGGCTGCGGCAACATAGAGCCAGCGCCAATTGATGGAGTAGGCTAGTGCAATCCCCAGAATCAAAGGGGCTGCCTGAGAGCCCAATCCGTACATGGTGTGCAGAAAGGAGTAGAAACGGCCGCGCTTCTGAGGTGTCGTACCGTCGAGAACAAAGAGGTTCGCGACCGCCCCGATAGCGGAGCTCAAACAGCCCACCAATACGCCTAGAACTAGCAAGGAGGGCAATCCCCCTACCCCTAGCGCCGCCAGGGCCGCCACAGGGCCTAAACCGCAAAGGGTCATCGCCAGCCGCCGTACCCCCCATTTCTCAATCAGGGGGATCAAGGAGCGGCCAAAAATCACAGCGGAAATATAGCCCACCACTAAGAATAGGCTTACCCGCTCATAGCTCAGTCCCAGCTCATGGCTGATTAGGGGAAGCAGAGGCCCCCGTAAGCTGTCGAAAAAGGAGGCAATGAGCATTAGGCCTAAGCCCGTGAAAACTAGCGGGAATTGCATAAAACTCTCTAACCGGCGGGGGTGTGACCAAAGGGTATTCAGTCTAAGTAGCTGAATTAATTAAAATAAAACAGGCACGTCGAAACAGCGCCCGAACGGCATCCGGAAGTGCATTCCGGCCGTCCACACCCCATTTCGGAACCCCTTGAAATCAGGCCCAAAACCTCTCCCCAATAAATCCGGCACCGGGCCAAACCTGGCAAGTGAAATGCAATTTCAAAAGGCAGGGGGAAAATTGTTTATCCGGCTTTCCATTCTAACCGCTGCGTTTTTACTGGCTCCAGCCTATTCGGTCGCACCGCCAGCCGCGCACGACTTACCTCGCAAGGTGGCGGACGGAGACTGGGTAGCTGCACTCCAGCATGAGCTTACAACTTTGAACGCCACAGATCTTCAATTGCCGCTGCGAACTCTGGTCAGTGCCAACAAGCTAAGTTCAGAGGATATGGATACGCTTGCCGCCCGTTTAGTGGAGCTCGGTCTGGTGAAGCCCGGCACCCAAGATTTTAACTCAGAGGTTCGCCGGATATTTATCAACCTACATCTAGTGGAAGGGTGCATCGAGAACGGCACTCTGAAGGTATCTGGAGTAGATAAGGCGCCACTTTTCAAGAATGAGCTAGCATGCAATCCGAATTCTACAGAAGACCAACGAACTAAAGGCGCTCTCGATAACTTGGACACTCTTTCATCGGCTTTGAAAAAGGCCTCGAGTAAAGCTTCCGCGGCACAAACAGCGACTGCACAGGCTCAAGACAATGCTGCGCGGCCACCTCTTCCGGTAGGTACAGCCGGCGGTTTAGAAGAACAGGAATCGCCTAGCTTCAACAGCTCTCCCGTCGGTGTTGGTGACGTGAGACAGCAAGGCGTCGACTTGAACGGCAATGGAATTCCCGACAACCTCGAAATCGATTTCCGGGATGTGAATGGCGATGGCTTTGATGACCGCGATCTCAACCAAGACGGTGTGGTGGATGCCGGCGAACGC
>JAIEOG010000268.1 GCA_019750655.1 bacterium | reverse complement strand
TGCTGTCCTGCCGCAGTGGAAGCTGGAGGTGGAGGAGTATCCTGACCACCGCCGCATGCCACGACGAAGCTAAGAACCAGCAAAAACGAAAGTCCGTTTAAAGCTCTTTTCATAAACGCCTCTTACCCTCTAGTAGTGCATCGGGGGTGCCAGGTTTAGGGGGAGGCGTCCGGGGCTAAGCCCTTGAACCGCTTAGGTTAATAAAAATGTGAAAGCCGTCAAAATCAGGGACATTTGCCGAACTTTCAGTCAGGCGTGCGTGCCGGGTTACAATGCCCATTAAATTCAACTAGTTGGATGTGTCAGCGGGCTGACTCCAGCCTGTATGCGTGAAGTGCGCACGGCTTGGTCGGTAGGTTCTCGCCCCAGTTCCAGGCACGGACTTCGGAAGGTGCCAATCTACTTTGGGGCCCCCAAGGCGCAGGATGCCACCTAGCTCCGAAAGGGCCCCAAAGTAGATTGGCACCTTTAGGGATTACTTCAGGGACTTGATAAAGGTGATTAGGCCGGCCAGCTCTTCGTCCGTAAGGGGCAGTGCCGGCATCGCAGGGGTATAGCCGCGGACCACTTTGGCGAGCGGGGTTTTGATCGATTCGGTCAGGTACGCATCGTCTACGATCACAGTCGTGCCGTCCGTGAGCGTTTCTTGTTTGCCGTAGAGGCCTTTGAAACTCGGGCCCACGCCGGGTTGGCCATTGAGGCTATGGCAGGCAGTGCAGCCTTTCGCACCAGCGAGAGCAGCACCTGGATCCTGCTTCCCCGATTGAGGCGTTTGTGAACCCGTGCAGCCGGCCAAGAATCCTAGAGCGAGGAAAATCCAAATACGCATCTGCCTAAAAAACCAGAGTGGGGAACACACGGCAAGCCGAGCGCTCTTGTTAACGCTTTCTCTTGGAGAGCCATGAAGAAATGGGGTGCCACGTCCGATAAGCATCAGAGCTCATCTCAGTGGCGCAGCGCGAGATCGCATCTGGGCGCGTCATGACGATACACGAGTAAACACCTACGCTTCGCTGAGGTATCCAGTCGGCTTTGGGTTTGCGACAATAGACCAGCGTTTAAAACACGCTTGGGTTTGGGGGAAAAAATGCGTTTTCTAAAATGGGTGGCGTTGGCTTCCGTTTGCCTCTCTTGGTTTTCACAAACGGCACAGGCCGAGCCGGCGTTCAAACGACCACTGGAACTTAGAATTCCAGCGGGTGCAACCACCACCGTGAAGATGCGCGACCTGCTGTCAAATCAAGGGACGGGGGGAGCGACTGTTTGGGGATCTTTTTCCAAACCGACTTGGGTCTCCAGCCCACAGCCCCTTACCACGGATCCGAATCCGACGATTTCAATCACACCGCCGCTGAATGTGGCAGGGATGACCATTAGCTTCAGCCTCTCGGTTCAAGAGCGGCAACCCGATGGGCAAGACCGTGGCGACGTAGTGCAGGGCACAGTCATCGCCTTCACAGTCCCAACCTGGAACGTGACGGAAATCGATTTGGGCAATATCCCCGAAGGCTCCAATCTCTCTACCGTGATTAGCGGCGCCCAGTTTATTAATCCCGATCCGGCGGGCAAGCCTCTGGCCTTTACGATCGAGGGGACGAAACCGGCTTGGTTGAGTCTTTCTACTGATGGCAAATTCACGGGCTCCCCGACGCGAGCGGATGTCGGGGCGTTTAGTGGCTTTTCCGTCGTTGCTGCCACGCAGAGTGGTGGCACAGCGAAAATTCCGGTTAAGGGGCGAGTGACCCGCGTCTGCAAGCCACCTTTGTTTACCGCGAATTCTTTCAATTTGCCGAATGCGACTGAAGATCTCGACTACCCTCAGCAGAACATCGCAGCCGCCAGCTTCATGACGTATACCGAGGCAGAACCTCTCGTGTTTACGATCTTGAGCGGCACCAACAAGGATTGGTTGGCACTGTCGGCGGATGGCAAAGTCACAGGCAAACCCACGCGCCCCAATGGGGGTGCGGTGAGTTTTGTGGCGCAAGCGAGTAGCACCTGCGAAGGCGTCACCAACACGACTAAAGCGACTTTCAATCTGACGGTGAAGCTGGTGAACAAACCGCCAGCGTGGAGCACGACGGTCATCACGCTCCCGGATGGTTTCACACGGACGGCTTACCCGGCGCAGAACTTGGCGACCTTCGCCTCAGATCCGGATCCGGGCACGCAGCTGACTTTCCGTTTGGATCCGAACAAACCTGCAAAATGGGCGGTGGTTTCGACTACGGGCTCATTCTCGGGAACTCCCCAAGATAGCGACTTAGGGGCTAATGAATTTACCGTGCTCGCGGGCGATGGCGAATTTGAACGGCCAGTAACGGTGCGCCTAGCGGTGAAGAACCGCCCACCGAAGTGGAACAATGACCCAACGATTTTAAAGCCAGACGCAATCGAAGATTCGAAATCGGAAATCAACCTCTCGGACTATGCAAAAGATCCGGAAGGCGACGCCATGATTTTCACGATGACGTCCCAGTCTGACTGGGCTTCCATCGTTGACGGTAAATTCGTGGGCACACCCCGCGCACAGCATGTGGGTCTGCAGAAATTCCGCATTGCGGTTTCTGACGCGCTATCTGGTGGAAGCCAGGAAGTAGAAGTTCAGATCAATGTGGTGCACACCAACCACGCCCCTGAGTTCACGCAAGACGACATCGTATTGCCGGACGCCTTCGAGCGCAGTGACTACCTGCAAAGCTTGAAAGCTTTCGTGACCGATCGCGATGGTGATACGGAGTTCACGTTCGAAAAAGTGCCTTCGGACCACTGGGCGAAAGTCGAAGCCGATGGCGATGTGACGGGTAAGCCTGTCCGCGCGGATGTCGGCACGAAAAGTTTCCTGGTGAAAGTGAAAGACGCGGGCGGTTTGAGCGATACCGCGGGCGTCACCATCACGGTTAAGAAAGTGAACCAAACGCCGCTCTGCGCGCCGGTCACTTTGAAAGACGCGGTTATCGAGCTGCCTTTCACGGCAGATGTCGGCAACGCGCTTAGCGACCCGGACGGCGACCCTTTAACGGCCACGCCAACGGCACTCCCAGCCTGGATGAAGGCAACCGGGACGGCTCTCGCGGGCACGCCGGCTGTCGGCGATGTCGGCCCTTATACAGCCGAATTTGATGTAACCGATCCCGATGGCGCGAGCTGCCATTTGGTCGCCAAGGGCAATGTCATCTTGGGCAACAAGCCGCCGATTTGGAAATCCAATCCGTTGGTTCTGCCAGATGCCCTCGTGAGCAAAAACTACAGCGCACTTCTGACGGATTATGTAACAGACCCCGAAGGCGACAACCCGATAACTTTTGCGCACGTCACCGACTCTCCCTGGTTGTTCTTCACGAGCAAAGGCCGCGGTATCGGAACTCCGCAGCCAGAGCATCTGGGGCTGACGAAGGTCACCATGCGGGCGACCGACTCGCGCGGCGCTTCGTCGGAAGCGGAAGTCTGGGTGAATGTTGTCCAGAAGTCCAATCCGCCGCAGTGGACGAAAAACCCCATCGATTTGGGGACGGCCACGGTCGGCGTGAAGTTTAATTTCGACCTACGCCCTTTCACGCAAGACAGCGACACGCCCATCTTGCACTTCCGCAAAGCGCAGGCGACAGCGGCTCAACCCGATGGGGCGCCTTGGTTGAATGTGCCGGATTCTGGTTTGACCCAAGGCACACCACTAGAAGCGCACGTTGGCCCGTACACGACGGCGTTTGAAGTGAGCGATAACCAGCAAACCTGGTTCCCGGTTGCGGCCTTCGGAAAAGTAGCGAAGCCCGGTGCTCCACCAGACATTCACCAAGAAGCTTTGGTGTTTACGGTGCGCGCTGGCGAAGTGATGACCGTCAACCTGAACCAACCGCTCTATGTGAGCGATCCGGATCAGCCGCTGACCTTCAAAAACCTACAGACTTTGTCTTGGGTAACGCTCTCTACGACCGGCTCCTTGGTGATGAGCCCTCAAAAGCTGCACATCGGACAGTACAACTACCCCTTTGAAGTGACAGACGCCACCGGCGCTTCGGCTCAAGGGCCCATCCGCATCATCGTGATCGATGGTGGAGCTGCGCCTGCATGGAAACAAGATCCCATCCGCTTTACGGCGTATGTCGATCAGCTCTTCACGGCAAGCCTCGTAGATAAAGTCGATAACCCTGGCAATCTACCGCTGACGTTCACTAAGCAGAGCGGCGATGTTTGGTTGGATATTGCGACGAATGGTGGATTGAGCGGCACTCCCCGTGTAGCCAATTTGGGCGATCGGTTCTTCTCCGTTTCGGTGAAGAACTCCGCCGGTCAAGCTGTGGCCACTCTGATTGTGAGCGTGCTGCAGAATGGCCCATCGGCAGACGATATCCGCATCGACGATCCAGTCCCGGGAGCGCGCATCGACAACACCTGGATAGTGAACAACGAGAGCAACCCTTGCTCGGGGGAAACATGCTTCGTCTCCGAGCTGCGGCAAGCGATTCGGATTTACTACGATGAACTAAACCGCGCGCAGGTGGCGCATTATGGCGTCTTCTTGGCTGCGGATGCGTGCACGTACCGTTCGCCGATCCGCGATTCTCAAGGGCGCTTGCTCTTGAAGTACACAGACACCGACTGGGTGCAGAGCTTCAACAACCGCATCTCGCGTGCGGCAGGTGGTTGGGATTACAGCTCGCCGATTACGGCGTTCTGGAACTTCCTAGCGAACTCGCTGTCCTTGGCTCCGGCCCCGTACTTTGAGCAAGTCGTGCCCATGGATGTGCTGATCTTGAGCGAAGGCGATGATAAGTACCGCAACTTCAGTGGCTGGCCGGTAAGTGGTTGGACGCCCGCGAACTTCACGCAGTACTACAAGAACGTGCACGCCCAATCGTACAAGCCTCTGCGCATCAGCGCTCTGGCTGCGTCGAGCAATGCGTACAACACGGCAGTCACCGGCACGAAGGGTAAGTACTACCAATACGGCCGCGTCGACTTCCAAGCGTCCATCCGCGACTACGCGCAAGATGTCATCTTCCGCGCGATGGTCACGGCAAAACGCAAAATCAAGCTAAGCGCGGTGCCGAAAGATCCTTCGGCCATCCAGGTGACGTTGGCGGGAAATCCGCTAGCTAACACCTACTGGCGCTACTTGGTCGCGACGAACGAGGTCGAAGTCTTCTGGTACTTAATCGATCTGAGCACGTTGAAGCCCGGCGATCACTTAACAATCCAATACAGCCGCGGCGTGGCCCGCCTTTAAAGGTGCCAGTCTACTTCGGGGCTCAAACGGAGCTGGGTGGCACCCTGCGCCCAGGGGGCCCCAGAGTAGATAGGCACCTTTTAGTCTTGCCCGTGGAGAGCGTGGCTATTGGCTAGGACTTGTCGGCGGGTGGCGAAGTAAAGCACCACGATGCCGGTGAGCAGGGCTCCGGCGACCTTGAGTTCTTCCGCGCGTGTGAAGCAAAGCATGGCGACACAGACCACCGCGCCTACTGCGGGCACGGCATAGGGTACTTCCAGGCGGCCTTTCTTTTCCCCTTTCCGCGCTTTCAGCACGATCAGAGAAAGATTCACTGCAAAGAAGCACATGAGCAGTAGTGCGCTAGTGGCGCGCGCTAGTGAGGAAATGTCTCCCGAAAGGGCCAAGGTCAGGAGCAGGGCCAAGATTGCAAGGGTTGCTGTCTGCGGCGTCTTGCGCTTCTTGTGCACGCGGGCCAAGGCCTTAGGTAAAAGGCCATCTTTGGCCATTCCGTAAATCAATCGAGAGCCCATCAAGAAGTTCATCAAAGCCGTGTTAGCGACGGCGAAAAGGGCAATGAAGGTGAAAAGGCCCGTGGGGAATCTCGGGGCGGCACGTTTCACGACTTCTACAAGTGGCGCGGACGATTGTGCGAGCTCCGTTGCTGGAACGACGGATACCGCTACCAAACTAATAAGCACGTAAATCACCGAGGAGATTCCTACTGCTGCTAAGATTCCCAAGGGGATATTGCGCTCAGGCGATTTCACTTCTTCTGCGAGGTTGAAAATTTCAAGGATTTGACGATCGCTTTCATA
>JAIEOG010000385.1 GCA_019750655.1 bacterium | reverse complement strand
GAGCGTATCGCCGTAACCACCTGCGCCGCCGCCGGGGCCCTTGCCACCACCGACGCCGCCCAGACCGGCCACTCCGGTGTTACCCACCGTTGTGCGCTTCACGCCTTGGCCGAGACCCACGAGCATTTCGCCGCCTGATCCCTTATCGCCTTCCAGGCCTGCGCCCGGACTGACGTTCTGCAAACCGGACGGCACGCCGCCGACTGCTTTGTTCAATTCCTTTTTGCCGAGAAGCCCCAAGAAGCCCATGTTCTGAGCTACTGCGCGCTTGCCACCATCGTCCTTGGCTTTGTTGACCAATTCAGGGTGTGGCGAGGTAAGCGTCGGCGCCGGGATGCGCACGGAGTTGCGCGGCACTACGTGCACGGCAACGGGTTCCGGAATCGGAACCGGGACTTCTTCTTCCTTGGCCGGGGACAAAACCCAAATGAGGGCCGCCACGACGAAGAACAGCAAGGCAAAGAGCAAGAACCAACGGTTCGAGCCGGTGTCTTCCTGCTTCTCTACGGCGAGTTCCACAGCGGCCGCTTCGCTCGGGCCGAATACGAAATCGCCCACAGCAGACGTCAGCGTCCAAACTCCATCGTGCAAACTCGCATTACAACCTTCGAGCGCTGCGACATTCCACTGGCTGCCTTTGTTTTGGATCTGGAAGCGGAACAACCATTGGCTGCGGTGGCTGTGCAAGCCGTGCGCTTTGCGGTTACGCAAACGAGCCTGGCAGGTTTCTTCGCTCACGAAACCAAAGAGCCGGTGAAATCCGAAAACTTTGCCTTCTGTGGCCGGGATGGTTTTTAAAAATGCTCCACCAGCACGGGAAATCGAAATCACTTCACTTCCTCCCCTGCATCCACTGCGACGCGATCGAGGAAATTCTCACGCAAGCGCAATAGACCGTCCGTCCCATCCTGAGCATCGCCCGTCACCACGGAGATTTCCCCACGGCGCAGCTGCCCTTGGATCAACAATTCTTCAAAGTTGATGTCCTTGCCCTTTTTGTAGCGGACATTGCCACCCGTCGTTGCAGGTTCGGCTGCCATCGCTAGGCTGCTTAGAAAGACCAACCCCAAGAGATATTTCACTGCTTTTCCCCCTTACCCGACCCTTGCTGCAAAAGCCGCCCTTGGAAATAGCCCGCTAGACGGTCTTTCCCCTGCGCTTGGTAGAAGCGCTTGATTTCCTGGAGCGCGTTTGCAGAACTCGGATCATCGTGAAGCACGGCGACGGCTTTGAGATAGTTCTCATCCTTCACAGGAGCCGTTGCGGCGACAGCCGGCAGCTGGCCCCAGTCCACGGTTACAATTTTGTCGATTTCGACATCTGGCAGCAGCAAGGCGTCCAACCCTGCGCGCTCCGAAACCAGGGAAGCGTCGGCAAACTGATCCCGCGCCAGCTTTTCGTAATCTGCAGCCTTTTGGCCGAAGGGCTGTGCCATGGCGACTAGCGAGGCTTTCACTTCTTCCAACATCTCCGGCGAGACTTCCGCCGGCACCGGCGAATTCAAGATTTCATTGGAGAAATCTGTGTAAGCCTTGCGGAGTAAGAGCGCCATCCGGGAACGCGTCTTCGCGTCCGCACCGGGGAAGTACTTTTCTGCAGCCGCATCGAGCGTGGTGAGAGCGGCCAAGCGCTGCTTGAATTTCACCTGGCCTTGACGGCCGTAGAAGGAAATCTTGCGCTGAGCAATGTCTAGCTTCCCGAGTTCCGCAAGCACATGCTTCGACCAAGCGGCACCGGCACCGCGCATGCTGGCCAAAAGTTCTTTGCGCGTGCGCTCTGAACCTTTGCCCTCGAGCTCCAACTGGTTGGAGAGCCGCAAGCGATTCGTCTCAGACCAAGGGAGGTCCAAAGCTTCGGGCCCTAAGAGGCCTGCGTCTTTGAAAGTCGCGTAAATCAAGTCCTCGTTCTCGCCTGCGGACTTGCGGGCCTTCATTTTTTTGGCGATTTCGCCCAACAGACGATTGCGGTCGGTGTAACGGCTGCCCAATTCATAAAGCAGCGCGACTTTCAGGTAGGTCGCATCGTCGGAAGCCGCAGTGAGATCCTTTTCCTGCAGCTCTGCCGATTCCGCGAAGAAGCCCGCGGCTTCATACTCAGCGGCCAAGTCCTTCATCTGGTTGGTTGCTTTGAGCAACGTCAGAATGGACTTTTGGTTCTTCAGCTTCACCGCGAGCACGCGGCCGTTATCGCAGGATTTCGGCAAGAACTTCTTGTCCAAGCAAAGCTGTTCGAACACGGCCAAGGCAGCGGGTGTTTCACCCAAGGCGACGGTCGCTTCGAAGTGCGATTCTTCTCGGACGCGCTTCATGTGCGCCAAGCCGTCTTCCCAGAACTTGCGGTCCTTAGAAGCCTTGGGGGCCGAAGCGACTTGCGCGCTATCCACCCAAGCGCCCGTCGTTTTCACGAGTTCGGGGTAATTCTTCTGTTCTACCAAGACGTCGACAGCCAACAAGCCACCGCGGAACGTCCACACATCTTGCGGACCATTCGGCTTCGCCCAAGTTTGGACGAGAGCTAGCGCTTCTGCGGCTTTGCCCTGTTCTTTCAAAGCAGCGGATTCGATATAGCGGTACTCGTTCACGCGGACAGGATCTTTCACACGACCCGCCAGTTTCGAAGCTTCCGTCTGCACGATGGCAGACTCTTTTTCCTTACCGGCTAGTGCCAAACGCATTTCATGAAGTTTGATCTGATCGGCGACAGCGAGACCGAGGTCGGCGCCATTCACCCAGATATCGATCTGCTTCATTTTTGCTTTGGGATCGGTTTCCGACGCCAACCAGCCTTCCATCAGCTTGAACTGATCGGGGTGCTTCGGCATGAGCTGCATGTACAGCAACACGACGGCTTTGAAGTCGCCCGCAAATTCCGCGCGGCTAGCCCGTTCGCCATCGAGCTGCACGCTCAAGCGGCGAAGGATTTTTTCCGTCTTAGAATCCAAACCTTCAGGGGGCAATGCAAAGCGGCTCGTTTGATCTAGGGCGAGGCGGAATTTATCCCACTGCCGTAGACCATAATATTCTTCCATCAGACGCACGGAGTTCTGGAGCGTCGGGGTGCGTTGATTGACGTGCTCCAGCACGCGCGTCCCTGCCACGCGGTTGCCCGCGGAATAGAAAGCTTCTGCCAGTTCGTCGAAGAGCACTGGGCGTGCTGTTTTCTTGGCTAATTCTTCCACGAGGAGCAAAGCGCGCTCACCATCGGTTTTCTCTGCGGCCAAGAAAACAAGAAGATCGCGCAAGGCTTCTTCACGCGGCTGGCCTTTGGAATCAAAGAGCGCCACCTGCATTTCATCGATCGCAGCCTGCAAATCGCCCGCTTCGCGCAATGTCCAAGCGCGGCGGTAGTGGCCGTAGGCGCAAACATCGCCCTGCCCGCAGAGTTCAATCGTTAGGCGGTAATAAACATCGGATTCTTTCAGAGCCGCAGGCGTTTTAAGCTTTTCGTAGTATTCCGCCAGGCGGAGAGCAGCTTCGCGGCGCAGGTCTTTGAGTTCTTCTTGCGCGACTAAGACTTTCCAGATCTTGTTCGCCGCTTCGACTTGCCCCATTTCCTGTTGCAAGCGCGCAATCTGGAACTGGATCTTGTAGGCCAACGCACCTTGGACACCGGCGTGGAACTGCGTGCCGTTCAAGGCCTCTTGGTAGAGCGCCAAGGAACGTTTGCGCAGGCTTTGGACCTGCCCTTGTTGGGCATCCGTCAGCGCGGGATCTCCCGCCATTTCCACGGCCTGATCGAAAAGCACATCCGCGAGACGCAATGTCAGGGTGGGCCGCGCAGGATCTTTGAGGGGCAGCGAAGCGCGAAGGGCTTCCACATCACGGGCGAGCTGGGCGTCGGCCGCGAAAGCCGGCTGCGCTGCTACTGTCAGTGCTAGGCCCAACCATAGGCCGCGCACTGCATGCTTCATTTTCTGACTCCCCATCTGGACTCCCCCTGAAACCCGCGAAAAAACCCAAAGCAGATCCCGTTAGCCGCCCGAAATGACAGCTAACTGGATCGAACCGTAATGCGCACTGGGCAGAATGCCCATCAGCTGCGAGATCGTCGTACTTGGAATTTCCTTATGAGCCTGAAGCGTGATTTCACCCGAGAAAGACTCTCCCGAGTGCCCCATCAACCACTGCTTGCGCAGATCGTGTAACCGCTTCAGAAGCTCTGTCGGATCTTTCAAGACCTGTTCTGTCGGGCCGACTTCTTTTTGATCGAGGAAGATTCCCGTGGGCGCTACGGCTATCACGGGAGCATCCTTGATCTCTTTTCCGGTGATGGCGCTGGGCAAGGTAACGCCCTTCATCATCACGAGCAGTTCCGGCGAAGCCGAAAAAGCTTGGAGCAAGAAGATGACCAAGAGACTGAACATGTCCACCATCGGGGTGAGCATGAGAGAAGAAAGCATTCCGCGACGGAAACGCTTGTTCTTACCCCGCCCCGACAAGTGGTGCGCGAAGACGCCTGGCTTAAGTGTGTTTGCAGTTAAGCTCATTTGCCCTCCGCAACAGGGACAACGCCCAGGTTCACAATCTGGTGCTTGCGCAGCACATCCATCGTCGAGACTAAGTCGCCATACGTCACATCCGCTTTGGGAGTGACCATCGCGGCCGTAACAGGCGACGGAGCTGCCGGATCTTTCACCAGCGGCGCGAGCCAGGTCGTGATCTGGCCATCCATGGAACCGAGCAACGCTTTGAAATCGTCTGCTTTAAAGCTCGCCTTTTTATAGGCGCGGCCTTTTTTCTTCAGTTCCAAGGCGACCGTTTGAGCGTTGCTGAACTGCACATTCAGCTCGTACTCACCGGCTTCGCCAGCTTCTGTGCCGTGGCTCTGCTTCACCTGCACTGTACTGATTTGCGTCCACACTGCTGTCATCAGCAGGAAGCAGATGCACACCGAGAGCAAGTCGATGAAGGGGACCAGGTTTATTTCTGCGTCGAGGCTGCGCCGTCCCCCCGAGGACGGCATTGGTCCTGCGCTAGCCATTTAAGCCCCCACGGGTTGGGCGCTCAGTCCTGCATTTGCCGGACGGGTAGCAGCCTGTTTCGCGGTCTGGGGCGCTGAGCCTTCCGTGAAGAACAGCAAGTCGTGATAAATCTGCGCCGTGGTCTGCGTCAGCTGCGTCACGATACGATCCGTACGGTTTTGGAAAATCGCGTAAGCGACCAACGCCGGAATCGCGGTCAAAAGACCGAATGCCGTACAGTTCATCGCTTCAGAAATCCCTGCGCTCAACATCGTGGCGCGTTCGGCCGGGTTAGCGCTTGCGACGGCAGCGAAGGACGAAATCATCCCGCTGATCGTTCCCAACAAACCTAACAGGGTCGAAACGTTCCCGAACATCGCCAAGAAACCGGTGCGGCGATCGAGCTTAGAAATCTCTTCCGCTAGTTTCTCGTCCATGCGCGCTTGGAGCTCTTCTTCCCCAGCAGCATTGGCACGGAGCAAGCAACCCGTTTCCACGATTGAATTCAACGCCGTAGCAGGAGTGGCATTCCGAGCCACTTCGGCAGCGGCGAGGTACTCGCCTTTAGGCAAATGGGCCAGGACACGCTGGCGGAAATCCGCGGCTGGTTCTTTTACTTTTGAATAAAGCGCTAACGCGCGTTCCACGATGAGCCCCACCGTCGCGATTGCGAAGATGAGGATGAAGTACATGAACAACCCACCATCGTTAAACTTTTCCAGGATTAAACTCATTTACGACCCCCAACTAAAGAATGGCTGATGCTGCTAAATTCTTCAGGAACACGCTTAGTGTCAACGCGACTTTTTGACGCTGCCCATCTAAAGCCAAACAAATGTTAACGCTAGTAAATCGGCGTTCGAGCTCTTAACATCTTTGAATACAATGATTCGCAACGGGATACTCTGCTTAGAGGGAGATTGGGAAGAAGGGCTGCGCCGTAGGCGCAGTCTAGTACCCGTTCTCGAGCTTTTAAGAAGCCAGTGGAACATCCCCTTCATCCACCGCACCGCTAACACCCGCGACGAATTCGG
>JAIEOG010000112.1 GCA_019750655.1 bacterium | reverse complement strand
TGTATTTCGAGGGGCAGGCGCCTGAGTTTCTTACTCTACGTACCAGCCAGGAATTCCGGCTTCCTGGAAAACCCGGTGTAGAGCATCGACTAAGTTCGGATCATTTTGCACCCAACTAAAATGCAATGGGCGATTACCCAGCTCCACGATTCTCTGCAAACAATCCGGTACCAATGACTGCACAGGCTTTGGGAGAAGCTCGAGCGCTTTTAAGAAAAAGAAAGCTGTTTCGGCAGGGATGGGATTCACTTTATCAAGATCCAGATTGGGGTGCGCGCCAGTTCGGAAAAGCTGGCGTAACCGATCAGTTTTGCCCGTTTCTGGCAATTTTCTAAGGTCGAAGCGTTTATGCGTGAGGGCGTAGCCGGCAGAACCCAGACCATTGGGGTCGCCCATAAACAGCTCTCGTGCGAGGTTGGTGATATAGCTACCCGTATCGAAAGTAGCGACGTGCCGGAATCCGGGACTTAGAGCAATAGATACAGGCAGCGCCAAGTCTTTTTCAGTGCCGAGATCGAGCGCCTCCAGGTTTGGTTGGGCGCGTTCGTCGTAAGGCGTGCGGAGAAAATGTACGTTTTTGCCGGTGGCTCGGTAAATGTGTTCGACCATGGTCGTGCAAATGATGCTTCTTGCCCCAGTTGGCGAAGCGTAAGAGCTTCCATCGGCATTCAAAGGGCGGCACCGAAAATCATTTTGATACCCGGCCCCTAGAACAGTGATCACACTTTTTTCTACTTCGGCATACCAGTCATCCGTTACAGAATCTCGAAAACGGTAGGCTTCGACATGGAAAGTATGCCGCCCAGTTTCCTTTAGGGGAGGGATTTCAGAAGAGTCTTTAGTGCGAGGCCGTTCGTAGGTGATTTCCGAGTTGAAAAAATTCGGCAAAGGAACCACTCGTGGGCCGGTCGAAGAAAATTTCAAAACAGCAGGGACGCGGCGGCCTTCTCGGTGGAAAATGACAAACATCCCTACGTGATTGAGGGCTGCGGGAGTTACCGCCAGGCTTCCCATAACCCCATCAGCTTCCAAGGCTAAGTCGAACCCTAAGACATCGCCCGTTCGGAGTTCGGCCCCGTGGTAACGGATCGAATGATCCGAAAGAAATTCAAATTCGCTCAACTCCTCGATAGACCGGATCGGAGCCATGTCTTGGAGGTTCTTAGCGTCCACCCACATCAAATCACCGAGCGACTTAGTTGCTTTATAAGGGACGATGCTGTGGATGCCCGGGCCACCCAGGCGAGGCAAGGCTTGGGGAATGCCTAGGTCTTGAATGAGTCCTTTTGCGTGGCCGCGGTCCGCGTAATCCGCTAGCAAGAAAGCGGCTTTGGTTTTGTCCGTGCGTTGCCCCGCTTCCGCGATGACGTCAGCTTCCCAGGGCGTTAGGCGGCCTTTCACTCGTTCGATTAAGTCGAATGCCGAGATAACCGCCTGCGTGTCAGCTGCCTTTGTCAGTAAAACGAGTTTACGCGTGGTGAGATCGCGCCAATGGGCAAGAAGGTATTTTAGTTCTCTGAGTTCAAAAGAGTTGAGGGTGTGCCGTTCGATTTGGGCCTCTATCTCGAGGACTTTATCGATAGAAATCTTAAGGGGTTCCAAATCCGTTTGCGTATTGGAGACTTCCACAGCGTAAAACAGTGAGGCGTAAGCGCTGCGTGCCTGGGCGCTTGCTGAAAAAAGAAAAAAGTACACCGCCAGAAGGCGGAAAGGCTTCTGAAACAACTTAAGAACTCCAGTAACGTTAGGCGGCCAAGCTGCCACAGGCCTTGAGGCGGGTACAAGCATTTTTACAGGCGAGCAGGGCTATTGATCCCAGCTGTCCTGGCGCACCTGTGCGCGGATCTCGGCGGCCGAGTGGAGGCGCCCCTTTCCTACGCCGGGACAGAAGCTGGCGACCTCCTCATTCCAGACTTTGGGCTTTAGATTCTCGGGCCAGAAGGGCCAAGTCCGGCATTGGATGGGGCGCGCTTCATAAACACTGCAGCGCTTGCCTTTAAGGAACTGGCAGGGGCCCTCCATGTCTTTGAGGTGCCACCAGCCATCGGTCTTGGTGCAGTAGGTCCGGGTGAAGAGGCGGGTCGGCATTTCCAGGTGCCGGGCTAACCGAGTGCGGTCCCTCTGCGAGAGGTAGACAAACCCGTACCCGCCACGGGAGACGCAACACTTACCGGAGCCTTGGCACTCGAAACGCAGCCCCTTTTTCCAAAAGGCGTCAGACATTTTGAGGAATTCCCAGCAGGTATTGCATCCGGCCCCCGCGGCCTGGGATCTCGCCCATCTCCCACTGGTAATCCGGCGACTGGTAAGAGGCCGTGAGCTCTTTCAGGTCAGCGGTATTGTAGATGCGGCTTCCGGAGACCATGCCATCCCAAGCGATGCACAGGGGCAGCAAGGGGATCACATAAGTGAAAAACAAAATGCGTGCGCTCAGTGGCCGTAGGAACGGAGCCAGAACCACAGCGAGAAGGAAAACGAACGGGAAGGCCACCCACATTAACCAAACAGGAGCTGGGTTATTTCCCGGTTCGAAAGTGCAAATCGGCTGGCGCTGTTTCCAGGCATCTTCGAGGATCTTGCGCGCATTGGGCACAGACATATGGTGGAAGCTCGCCACCATCGTGCGCACGCCTTTAAGATCTGCCGGCACGTGTGTGGCGTCGACGGGTTCTAGCCGGTACGTTAGCCCCTCTTTGCCTAGCTTTCGGATGTTTTCTGCGGCGATTTTATTTGGGTAAAGATCAGTGAACGTCAGGCGCACAGAGCCCAAGCCCTCGGTAGAGCGCAAACGATCAAAAACGTCTACCATGGGTCCCGTGCCTCCAGAGCAGAGATCCACAATCTGGTGCATGCCGGTCATGCGGCACAAGCGCGCGAGCAGTGGCGCGAGGTGCTGGCTTGTTTGGGTTAAGCGGTGGAACGCGACGAGGAAAAGCGTCATGTCCTGGCGCAGCCAAGCGGGGAACCAAGGAAAGTCTTCTAATTCGAACAGGTGGATGCGCTTCATTTGACGTTGGCGAGAGTGAATAATATTCGGGGAATCATGGCAACTCGTTTACTGGTCCTCTGGGGATTGTGCTTGGGCGCCTGCGCTTGGGGGGCATGCGCACTGCCAAAAGAATTCGATACGCTGAATTACCGCTACCGAGTCGAAAAACTCGCGAGCAGTTCTTCGGTGCGCATAGCGCTTCCCGATTGGCGCAAGCTAAACTGCGATTCCCACCAAACGGGTGCTGCGACTTATTGGGAATTCGACCTCGCTCCCGTGGAAGGCATCCAGCTTTCTGTTTATTTGGGGAATGATTTTGTGCAGGGATCCAGCCTGACGGGAATTGTGAAGCTGAAGTCCAGCCCAAGAGGGACCTCCATCGACCTTACGGGGGCGAAGTGGGATAACCCCTGGCTAGATCACCGCCTCCAGCTCCTAGAACTCACCAGCGATTCGGTGCTTTTCCGTGCTCCGGCAGCGATTGCAGAGGACGCAGGGGTGCAAAGGCGCTTTCCGCTGACCTCCGCACCGTAAGTGTTTCTCCCTTGTTTGGCTGACCAAAAAGTAGTGAGTCGGGGCCTCGGGTGTATTCTGTCGTATTCTGTTATTACATAGTAAAATCAATCACTTATAATTGTGTTCTCTCGGTATTCCCAGTGGCTTGAAACTTGTATTCAACCTGTCAGTGGGGGAATCATGAAATCGAAGTTTGCGAGCTCCGCGCTCTTTTTCGCCGTCTTCTTTATCTTTCAGACGCAGGCTGAGGCCCGCGGGGGATTTTTAAGCCGAATCTTCGGCGGCCGGAGCTCCTGCAGTGGTGGCAGTTGCCGCACAGGCGGTTGCACTAGCTGTGGCACGGGCCGGACTAGCTGCTCTACCTGCGGCAATCAAAGCACTTGCTCCACTTGCGGGAACAACGGCAGCAGCTGCTCTTGCGGCACTAACAACGGCGGCTCTTGCTCTTGTGGCATGCCCGGTTGCAACGGAAGCAGCTGCAGCACTGGCGGCGTGGCTGCAGGCGGCTCTTCTCACGAACCTGCTACCGCACCCTCAACGGCGGCAACAGGCGCAACTCGCGAACTCGCTCAGGACACAGAATCGATGGGTATCCAAATCGACGGCGCACCAGATGGCCCGATGAGCATTCCCGATTCTGTCGGTGAAGACAAAGCGCTAGCTCACCTCAAAATCAAAGGCGGTTTCATTTACGGCCAAGGCGAAGATGGCAAGTGGTACCAAGTCCGCATGCTCAAACCGAGCGGCAAAGCTTTGGGCGCCTTGGAAGGCACTGAGACGGCGAGCGTGGTTCTTTCGAAAGAAACGCGCGCCGAACTTCGGGCGATGAAGGATGCTTTCGAAGAACTCAAAGCTGGCCCGATGTGGGTGGCTTTTGAAAACTATTACTGGCCCCAATCTAAGGCGTTCGGAGTTACTCCATCGACGGTGGCGTCCGCAGAACCGGCTGCCATGAGCGCTGAGCGCGAAAACGTGCCGATGCCGGTAACCGACATCGATCCTTTGCCGTCTCACAAGGGCGGCATCCCAGCGACTTTGGCTTCCATGACAACCGATACTACGGCCACGGGCGCGGTTTCGGAAACGAAGCCTTCGGAGCCCGCACGTGCGGTTGCTGAGGAAACTCGGGTCACTCCAGAGCAGGCCCTTAGCGAGATTCAGGCGGCGTTAGCGTCGAAAGACAAAATGAAAATTTCCGCTGCCTGGACCAACATCTGGAGCCAGATGGTGCAGGACACAGAAGCACACGGGCTGGAAATCGAAAAGATCGCTGACTTAGGCCAACGTAAAGAAGCTGCAAAGCTGAAACAAGCGGTCATCGAGAAAGGGTTCAAAGACTTGATTATCCCAGTGATTGCTGGTCTTAAAAAAGGCGACGATGAATCCAAACATTTCGCCGGAGTCTTAGAAGAAGCCGCGGGTGTTTACCTGAAGGGTTTCCAAGAAGCTCAAACGGAGCCGCTTGAAAAGAAACTGCTCTCGGATGGCAAAGACGGCCTGGGTTTGAAATGTGTGGCCTGCTCGCTCGGCAATGCCGTTCCCTTCAACCGCTTGTTGATGGCCGAAGATCCGCAGATCAAGAAGCCTGAAACAGTGGCCGTAAAACAGCCGGAGCCCGTAAAGCCGGCGGAAATTCCTGCGATGATCCAAGTCGCTATTCAGCACGGTCTAGCGGTCGGCGGCGAATCCGCAGCCGCTGCACAGTCGATGCAGAACCCGAAAGCGGGCGATCATTTTGCGGTGGTTTTCGGAAACCTGGGTGGTTGCGGG
This sequence comes from bacterium, assembly GCA_019750655.1. Taxonomy (GTDB): domain Bacteria; phylum Bdellovibrionota; class FAC87; order UBA2466; family UBA2466; genus JAIEOG01. The sequence continues at coordinate 697 of JAIEOG010000112.1, read as the reverse complement.
CCCTGTAACTACGTTTCGGGGCAGTTCAAAAAGTATCCGCAAATCAAAGTGGTGGATATCAACATCCTGCAAAACCCGCAGATGGAATCGAAGTTGCCGCAGTACAACCTGAAGGGCAGCTTCCCGTTCGTCCACTACTTCAGTTACGACGGTACAAAGTTTGTGGAAGGGCGCTCTCGTAAGGGTTCGCCGGCTCAGAACGATCCAGTTTGGTCGGCGGATAACTGGGCGCCGCGGACGGGTGCCGTGGCACAACAGCCGAGTTCAAATCCTACTTCAAGCGGAAGCACGGTAGCATCGGCTGGTGGGGCACGCCGAGTGGGAATTCGCCGCGGGCGTTAAGCCCGGCGCCTCTGGAACATTTCCACTGCTAGCGCTATGGCGAGAGCGCTGCCGGCGACTGGCTTGAGCGCGTGGTCGTAAACCCAGTGGTAAAAGCCGCGGGGTACGAGATCCGAATAAGCTATCGAGATAAAGAAATAACAGCTGATGTAAAACGCGAGCTTTAAAGGGCTCGCGTTTTTATTTGTGAAGGCAAAATACCAAATCCCCGGAAGTGCTGGGACATAGAGAATATAGCCATTGGATTGGCTATGGGGCGAGAGCACCGTGATGAACAAGCTCCCGAAGGCGAGGGCCGCCAAGAGTGCCTCGGCCGCGGCCTTCTTAGGCGCTACCGAGCGGCGCATCCAGTACC
>JAIEOG010000432.1 GCA_019750655.1 bacterium | reverse complement strand
ATTGCTCAAACCCGAATCTCCTGCTACTGACACAGCGGTGATTCCTACGTCCACAGCGCCCAGCACCCTGCCCAGGCAGGGCAGCTCTTTCGACCCGCAGGATTGGAAGCAGCAGTTAGCGAATGCTATCCGCACAGCCCCGCAGCTAGTCGCGGGCGGCTGGGTCGCGCGCGAACACGAAGCCGACTACGCCGAGTTGCTTGAACGTTTCCCGATGGTGCTGCCACCGTACTATGCAGGCCTCATCGATCGCACCGACCCACTATGCCCCATCCGACGCCAAGCCATTCCCGCTCCTGAAGAGATGGTGCATGCGGATATGGGCAAGAGCGATCCTTTAGAAGACCTGAAAAACCGCCCTGCCCCGCGGATCACACACCGCTACCACGGCCGGGCACTGCTGCACTTGACGCCGAACTGCTCGATGGTCTGCCGCTACTGTTTCCGCAAATCTTTGCTCGCCGAGGGAAAACAGGACTTTGTCGGTGGGGAATTAAAACAAGCGCTGGAGTACATCGCGAATACCCGGACGCTGACAGAGATCATCTTCTCCGGCGGCGACCCATTTCTCGCGAATGAAAACACACTCATCCAGACACTCGAAGCCCTGGGAAAAATCCCGCACTTGAAACGCATACGCTTCCACAGCCGCGTGCCCGTGACATTGCCGATGCGGGTGACGAAGGAATTCGCAGAACTATTAACTCGCTCCGGAAAAACAACGGCGGTCGTTTGCCATTTCAACCACCCGCGCGAACTAACACCGGAAGCCGCCGTCTGCATCGCACGGATGCGCAGCGCAGGGATGACGGTTTTCAACCAATCCGTCCTGCTCAGTGGCGTGAATGATAGCGCGGCAGTTTTAGGAAAACTCTGCGAAGGCTTGTTTGAACTAGGCGCAGTGCCGTACTACTTGCACCACCCCGACCCCGCCCAGGGCACGGCCCACTTTGAAATCAGTGCGGAAAGAGGCGTGGAAATCGTCGAGACGCTGCAACGCCAGCTGCCGGGTTACTTAGTCCCACGCTACGTCGTGGACAACCCAGACTTCCCGTACAAACGCTGCGTGGCTATTCCGGAATCTCGCTAAACGAAAGATCGTGCTGACCACGGGAATAGTAGTAAGTGGTGTTTGGCGGGAGTTTGAACCAGTCCCCATCCAGCCGCACGATAAAACCATTCTCAGGCCCAGGACGCACGACAACTCGAGCCGCTACGCGCGGGGCCCCGTCCGACTTTTGGCGCCACTCCGCTTTCACAGGGCTTAACACAACCGTGAATTCGCCTTTGCTGGCTTTTTCGACCTTAAAAGTTCCCGTAATCTCACCAGCGTCCTCCCCGTACGGGTAGGAGTAGAGGAAAGTACCATCCAGCTTCAACTGCAGTTTATAAAGGCTATTGCCGCCCGCGCGAGCTATCCAGCTTCCGACCATGGTTTCCCCACGGACCCGAGTAAAAGACTTCGGCTCCAGGGTATGGATACCATCTGAGGTGGCGAGACCAATCTGGTTACCGTTTTCCACAAAAACCCGCAGCAGGCTCTCTTGCGATTTGCGGGTGTAAGAAGTGAGCTTTAATTCCGCAACCCCTGCTTGAAACGGTTTGGCCATCTCATACCCACCCAAATCAGAGGTCCAGGTGCCATCCTCGTTTCTAGTCTGTAAGTGGTAACGGGCCTTTCCCTTCCGCGTGTAGAATTCCCAAATCGCACCGTGTTCCGGTGAAATCCAATAACCTTGCAACGACTCTTCTGGATTTGTTACTTCACCTTCAAGAACGTAGGCCCCCGTTGCAAATTCTTCTGTGTCGTAAACGAGCAATTCAGTGGTGCTACCCGCTTTTCTTAAACGCACATCCACTGTGAAGCTTGTACCCTTTTTTCCGCCTTCGAATACTTCGGTGAATACCAAAGTGTAGACGTTGTGATCCGCGTCGAAGTTCTCAATCGAAACACTCCCGGAACTATGGCGGTGATCGCTGCGGTAAAGGTAATCCCCGTTTCCGATTCCGAAGTAGGCTATCTCAGAACCCTCGGTTTTCAGCACCCAACGGCCCTGAAAGGCTTTGATGGAGTTCGCTTCCAAATTCGGCATTTTATCCGAAATCTGAGGTGCGACCGACATCACCTGCCAGCCCTCTTCTTGCTCTTCAAATTCCGAACGCGGTTTGTCGCCGGGCTCAACGTCCATTTGCCCGAAGCTGAAGATGGAACTGTTCAGGACATCTTCTTTGCTGTCAGCCCGAGTAGGGGTTCCCGCGACTTCCGCTTTGCGGACCTGTTTGATTCCGTATTTCTTCGCCGTGAGGCTGACGATGGCATCGCGTAATTCAATCGGATTGCTCAAGCCGCCTTTGACGATTTCGATGAGCGCGAAATAATCGCCATCCACGACCACCTTATCCGCGCCGAGTTCCGATGCGAGCCGGGGTTTTTTGCTGCGCGCGCGGCCGCCAGCGGTGAGTTCCACTTCGGTGAGCTCCCACTGCCCTTGAGCATTTTTCTGCATGAAGCCCGATTTCACATGCCCTGAAGTGTAAATCACGACGGCGTGGCGGCCTTGGAAAGCGGCGGCATCGCCTGTGCGGCGGAGCATTACCTGGTGCATGACCGTACCAGAATAGCACTGCATGCGTCCTTCTTGGGCCAGATGCCCCAGAGTAACCGACTTAGAATTATAAATGATTTTGCGGCCGAGCTCTTTCTCGACGTTTTTTTCGTAATCGACTTTTGCTTGGTAGCTGTCTTTAGAAATCCCGCGTTCGGCTTTTTCCAAGAAGGATTGCAGTTCGGAAACTTTCATCCCGTAAGCGCGGGCGTGGCGCGCGGAGAGTTCGTTGGAGATTTCGGAGAACGAAACCGCTTTACCGCGGTTGATGTCGTTCACGATTTTTAAAACGGACGCCGGCAGCGAGTTCGCTGCGGAGACTTGGATCTTGGTTTCGTATTTTACGGAATCACTCCCGCAAGCTGCGAGAAAAAGGCCGAGGAAAAACACTCCAAAACGCGCGCGCATTCAGTACTCCTGGTCTAAAGAATGGCGCGCAAGATACTCTTTTTGCGGAGTTTTTCAAGCTAACCCAGCCAAAAGCCCATAGAAACAATGGCTTAGACTGGTTACTCGAGGGTTTCGGCTTTGGTTTTGAGCTTGGCCAGGCCCTTTTCGAACATCCCGCCGACGTGGTTGTCCATGTTCATGAACACGCAAAAGACGCGGCCCATGAAGGAGTTTTCGCCGCTGACGGTCCAACGGACGATCGTGCCTTTTGCGGTGGGTGTGAGGGTGATTTCGGAAAGCTGTTCCATAACCATGGGCTTTTCAAACGAGACGCGCGTGGAGACTCTTTGGTCGGGAACACTTGCCAGGACCTCTGCTCTGCCATGGCCCATACTGCCGGGACTCTGCCAGGACGAGACTGCGCCGACGCCCTCCGCTGGGCCGGAGTAGGTGTTCTTCACTTGGGGGTCTTGTTCCGCCCAAGGCATCCACGCATCCATTCTTTGGGGGTTGTTGATCTGGGGGAAAAGCTCCTGAGGCTTGGCTTGGATTTCGATCTCGCGGGAGATCGAGTAGTGCGACGGCTTCAGTGCTGCCAAAACTAGAATTAGAGCAATCGCTCCAAGGACTACTGCGCCTACGATCTTCACAGCCTTCATAGCGTCTCCCGGTGGAAGTTAGCCGCTATTGTACCTCAGTCTTAGGCTTTTTTGCGGGTGGGGGTGGCGCCTTCGATTTCGATTAGCTCGTCGCTGAGGGATTCAACGCTTTTCGCGATTTTGGATCGGTAGTCGCCCGAGGTAACGCCGGAGAGGCGCATGCGGAAGTCGTTTGGGTTTGTGCATTGGGCGATGGCTTCTTTTTCTGTGATGAGGCCCGCTTTGCACAGAAGCATCAAGCTGCGATCGAAGGACAGCATGCCGAGCAGTTCGCTTTCGTCAATGACCTGGCGAATTTCAGACGTGCGCTTAGGTTCTTCGATGAGGTGGCGCACCCGGGCGTTGTTCACCAAAATCTCTAAAGCGACTACGCGGCCCTGGCCATCTGCCTTGGCGATGAGGCGTTGCGAAACGACTCCCACTAGAACCGACGCGAGCTGCAGCCGCACGGCTTGTTGTGACGCTGGGTTGATTGCCGCGAGGATGCGGTTGATGGTTTCGGTCGCGTCGTTCGTGTGGAGTGTGCTCAAGACTAAGTGGCCCGTTTCGGCGGCCGTCAGCGCCATTTGGATTGTCTCTTCGTCGCGCAACTCGCCTACGAGAATCACATCGGGATCTTGGCGGAGCGCGTATTTCAGTGCGCGCGTGAACGAACCCGTGTCTGTTCCCACTTCGCGCTGGGTGACGATGCTCTTGCGGTCTTTGAAAGTGAATTCGATGGGATCTTCAATGGTCACGATATGGCACGAGCGTGTGCGCGTGATGTGATCAATCATCGCAGCGAGTGTCGTGGATTTGCCACTGCCCGTGGCGCCTGTGACGAGGATCAAGCCGCGTTGGGCTTCTAAAATTTTCGAAACCGATTCGGTGAGTCCGAGATCCTGCAGCGTGCGAACCGTGTCGGGGATATTCCGGCAGACTAAGCGCGGGCGATTGCGTTGCTGGCAAAGGTTGATGCGGAAACGGCCGGCGCCGGGAACTTCGTAACCCAAGTCGACTTCTTCGCCGCGATCGAAAGCTTCGCGCTGGCGAGGAGTCATTAGGGCTTGCGCCCAACGGGTGATCGTAGAATCGGCCAGGCGGATCACTTTTTCAGAGGATCCGTCCTGGCCGAGATAGAAAAGCGTACCATTCACCCGGACTACCGGAGGTAGCCCGGACTTCAGGTGCAAATCAGACGCGTTCTTATCACTCGCCCTTTTTAGGACCTGCTCGAAATCCAGCAGGTCGGGGTGAACGGTCCGCGAAGGGTTTTGCTTTTTCTCCGGCATCCGAATCCTCTTCCACTTCGCCCGGTGCTGGCGCACTGACGGGAGCGGCAGCCTGAGGCGCCTTAGCGGTTTTCGCTAAGATGCGGCTACGGATCTTTTCGGTAATTTCCGGGTGTTCCTTGAGGAAAAGCCTTGTATTATCGCGGCCCTGCCCTAGCTTCTCGCCTTCAAACGAGAACCAAGAACCACTTTTATCCAAGATATTGAGGCTCTGCGCGAGATCGATGACATCGCCTTCCATGGAGATGCCCTCTCCGAAGATGATGTCGAACTCGACCTGCTTGAAGGGAGGCGCGAGCTTGTTCTTCACGACCTTCACGCGCGTGCGGCTCCCGATGACGTCTTCGCCCTCTTTCAAGGCCGAGACGCGGCGGATATCGAGCCGCATCGAGGAGTAGAACTTCAAGGCATTACCGCCCGTCGTCGTTTCGGGGTTACCGAACATGACGCCCAGCTTCATGCGCAGCTGGTTGATGAAGATAACGCATGTTTTGGATTTGCTGATGCAACCCGTGAGCTTGCGCAATGCTTGGGACATCAAGCGCGCTTGGAGGCCCATGTGCGAATCGCCCATTTCGCCTTCGAGTTCCGCGCGCGGGACAAGAGCCGCCACGGAGTCAATGACGACGACGTCGATGCCGCCACTGCGCACGAGGATTTCGGCGATTTCCAAAGCCTGTTCGCCGGTATCGGGCTGCGAGATGAGCAAGTCATCCACATTCACGCCCAACGCTTTTGCATAATCGGTGTCGAGCGCGTGCTCGGCATCGATGAACGCTGCCACGCCGCCGGCCTTTTGAGCTTGAGCGACTGTGTAGAGCGCGATGGTCGTTTTACCGGAAGATTCCGGACCGTAAATTTCCGTGATACGGCCGCGGGGCAAGCCGCGGATACCCGTTGCGAGATCCAAGGAAATCGAACCCGTGGGAATCGCACCCAAGTCCAGCGAGAGCCTGCCGCCATCGCCGAGCTTCATAATCGAGCCCTTACCGAACTGTTTTTCAATCGAAAGCAAAGCGACGTTAAGCGCTTT
>JAIEOG010000414.1 GCA_019750655.1 bacterium | reverse complement strand
AGGAGCACGTTGCGGATGCGCGCGATCGCGAGTCGTTGACTGCCGAAAAAGCCTCGAGCGGAAAAGAAATCACACGCCCTTCGCAGGACCCCGCCGGTTTCCTGCGCTCTAATAATCTCAAAGACGAATTAGCCTCCATCGACACGACCATCCGCAATGCGAATGCCGCCGTGAAAGTGTTAAGCGTGACGGAAAACCTCTTTGGCCAAGTCCAAGAATCGATCCAGCGGGCCAGCGAGCTTGCAGTGAGCACTTCGGGTTTTGGCGATCTTCAGCGCTCAGCAAGCATCGCAGAAGTGCAGGGGCTGCACGACAGCATCATACAGTTGCTCAACACGCGCTTTGGCGATCGCACTTTGCTCGCGGGTTTCAAATCCGATAAGCCGGCCTTTTCTCCCGATGGAAAATACCTCGGCGATGGCGGGGAGATTGTCGTTGAAATCGCGCAAGGCCAGAGCATGGCCGTGAACATCTCTGGGGAACGCGCCGTTCTAGGCAAGGGACTGACGGGCGGCGTGAATATTCTGGAGCCTTTGACCCGATTGCTGCAGGGGCTCAAAACCGGCAACACAGAGTTGATCCAAAGCTCTTTGGAGCTATTCACCAAGGCTAACGATCAGGTATCGCTCGTGCGCAGTGAAATCGGTGCTAAAACCATCCAGGCCGAGCACGCAATCGACACCCAGAGCAACAAACAGGTCCAAGGGGCTGATGCCCTAGCCAGTATCGCAGAAATCGATGCCATCAAGGTTTTTTCCGATTTGGCGCGGGATCAAACTGTGTTGCGGGCTGCCATTTCCACCACGCAAAAACTCCTCACTGAGAATCCCACCGATATTTTTTACAAGTAACGCGCAGCGCTGTGCTTTTTCTCTCATCCCGGCTTTTAGAACGCCGAATAGGTAATTGGAGAGAAAAACTATGCTAGTGCTAACCCGCAAACTAGGTGAAAGCATTGCTATCGACGATAGCATCAAAATCGTCGTGCTCCAGATCAAGGGACGCCAGGTTCGCTTAGGTATTGAAGCGCCGCGTGATACGAAAATCCACCGTGAAGAAGTCTACTTAGCCATCCAAGAGCAAAACAAAGCCGCAGCGGACTCCAAGCCTGAAGAAGTGAAAAAGGTTGCGAAGCTACTGACCGCCAGCTAACATTTACACCAGTAGTCTATCCTGCATTTTTCACAAACAGGAGCGTACGATGCTGGTGGAGACAACCCGGTTCGGGAGTATCTCGGTTTCGGAAGAAGATATTCTGACGTTTCCTGAAGGTATGCTCGGCTTCTCCAAAATCGATAAGTACGTTCTAGTGGAGCGGGTCGACGATTCCTTGTTTCTGTGGCTGCAAGCGGTCAAAAAGCCCACCGTGGCTTTCCCGCTGCTCGAGCCGGAAATCTTCGAAAAAAACTACCGCGTTGAATTAGCCGAAGAAGATCGGTCGACGTTGAAGATCGACAATCTCAAGCACGCCAAAGTTTTCGCTATTGTGACGATCCCCAGTGATCCGACCAAGATGACGGCAAACCTGAAAGCTCCGATAGTCGTCAACCTCAAGGAAGGTCTCGCCAAGCAAGTTATCTTGCACGAGGCGGACTACCCCATCCGCAAAAGCGTCTTCGCGGATCTGCAGCAGTACTGTGCAGCAAGCCAGCGGACCGTTTTCCCGGAAAACGAGACGCAAACCTACCAAGCGATCCACCTCGCAGACGAGTTGGAAGCGCCGGCCCTCAAATCAATCTAAGCGCGCTTATCTAGCGGGTCTTGCGTAATTTTTCGTAGGTCTTAAGGACGGCCTGGACGTATTTCTGCGTCTCGGGGAATGGCGGTATTCCGCCATATTGATCCACGCGCGCGGGCCCTGCATTGTAAGCGGCGAGTACCTTAGGGAGCTCAGAATTATAGCGGTTGAGCAAGTAACGCAGGTATTCGCACGCACCCATTAGATTGCTCATACCGTGGTAGGCATTCGGAATGCCCAGTTCTCGAGCCGTTTGAGGCATGACCTGCATCAAGCCGCGTGCACCCACCCGAGACGTCGCTAAGGCGTTGCCCTTAGACTCGCGATCCATCACGGCTTTGACGAGTAAGGGGTCAATATGGAATTTCTGCGCAGCCAGACGCACTTCCTGGTCCCAGGAACTGGTGGCAAAGGCCGGTAAGGCCAGGAGCAGGCTGAGTGCGATAAAGCGCATCGGAGACACCCTAGATCAGAGCGTGTAGGCCAGTCCATAGGTTCCCACAAGCAGTGTGCCGGGGCCCATGAGGAGCTTGATGTCGCCGCGTACCGTGGCGCCAAGGAGCGGGACATCCAATGTCAGGCTAGGCCCGAAGAAGAAAGATCCCGGCTGAAAAAGCGTCGGGTTGAACCCGCGGTTCTGAGTCACAGTTGCCGCCATATAACTCCCGCTTACGCCCACAGAAAGAGAGACGTAACCCTCTAAAATGGGGAGCTGAAACCGCAGGTCGCCATTTAAGAGCAAGTAACTAAAGACATCTGCACCAAGCTCCGCTCTCAAGCGGTGGAATAGCTTCATGCCTCCGTAAACCCCAAGATTCACCGTGCTAGCGGAATTGCCTTGGGTCGAAAACTGCACCATCCCAATACTGGCCCCAAGATAGCTCGAGCCATCTTGGATTTTGGCCAGTTCATTGAAAAGACGCCGGCCGCGCTCTTCACGTGACAGCTCTTTGGTCTGCTCTTCTTCGTTCTGTTGTGCCGGTACGGCTTCGAAGGCGGCGACGGAGTATTGCCGCATTAGCTCCGAAAACGCCTTGTTGAATTGGGATTCCATCCACGTTTCGGTGAGGCGATTCGTCGGGCTTCCGGAGAGCGTCTCGGAGGTGGCAATGTACTTGCCCGGGCGGTTTTGATCGAAAAGGAAAATGGCTGCGCGATCGCGATCGACGTACACGAAGCTGAGCAACTCTGCACCGGTCTCTTTGAAGAGTGGTTGCAGCGCTTCTTCGGTATAGCCCGAGGGAGAAGACGCATGCGTTGAAACCGTGAAGAGGTTCGCCTTCTGGAAGGAGTCGGCCAAAAGGGTTTGCATCTTTCGCGCGACGAAGAGTTGGCTCGTATCGGTGGTGCCGAGTACGGTCAGGGTGCGCTTTTGCTCCGCCAACGCGAGCGTCGACATAATGCCGAGCAAGAAGATGGTTACCCGTTTCATGCCCTACCTCCTTAATACACCGCCTCTTAGGCTGCGGCGATACTGCTGCGTGTCTTCTTTTTCGAGAAGTAGTAGTTGCTTGCGCGGCGGTAAGCGCCGGTGAGCGGCACGCAGTTTAGTGCAACCCCAATCGGGGCGCGAGAGTACAGCTTACAAGTTTGGATGGCCTCAATGACGTCACGAGGCCGCGTGACGAAGATACGCGCCACGACCACAATCAAGTCTGCAAGCGCTGCCCATTGATGCGCTAAGTTCGAAGTGAACAAAGGCGGCGTATCGATGAAGATAACGTCGTATTGCTTGCGCAGGTCATTCAACGCGAGCTCCAAGGGCTTCTGCACGTTTCCGTTTTCCCCGTGCATTAGGCGCTGGCCGCGAGGCAAGAATGAAAGGCCGTCTACGCGCGTAGGCACGATGAGCGGCTCAGAGGGAGCGCCGTGGAGCAGGGAGTACAACCCTTCCGTTTTGTTCTCCGTAACACCGAAGAATTCGTTCGGCCGGTTAGTCAATAAGTCACCGTCGATGAGCAGGGCGCGGCGAGTAGGATCGTGCGCGGCCAATGTCAGCGAATTCACCACCGTGCTCTTGCCTTCGCGCGCTTGCGCGGAAGTCACGATAACGACCGGGCAGCGCTGGTCTTTCGTTTCGCGCAAGATGCGGTAGTTCATGATCTTGAGGTATTCCACCGCATACGACGGGATATCCTCCACTACACGGGCCGTCTGGCGAATGTGCGGCACCTTACCGATAACCGGCAAGTTGAGCCGATTTACTTCGCTCTCGTTGTCGATGCGCGGGAAGGCCGCCATGAGCAAGATGAGCGTCATCGCAAGGATGAATAAGCTGATAGAGAGCGAGCCGTAGAGGTATTTGCTCAGCTGCGGAGAAACGCGGCCCGGATTGCGCGAAGGCTCACGCAAGCGGTAGATTTCCGCGACACCCGCTGAGAGTTCCAATTCCGTCTCTTGTTCCAGCTTATAGAGGTTCTTTAAGAGGTTGCGCTTGTGCTCCAAGTCGGCCTTGATGCGCTTATATTCCAAGCGTTGTTGCACGAACTTCTTTTCCAGAGAGTTAATCTTCTCCATCTGGCCGTTGATGCTTCGGCTCTGGATCTGCAGTACTCGGTATTCGAGTTCAAGTTTTGCCAACCGCGTGCGGACGTCGTTGGAGTCAACGGGATTAGACAAAAATGCCTTTTCGAATTGCTCATTGAGTTTTGCCAACTGAGCAGAGGTGTCCTTCAGCTCGGCGCGCAGCGCTTGGATGCGCGTCTCTTTGCCGGTGTCATTGGATTCTTCCGTCAGGCGTAGGCGGTATTCCAGATCGGCCACTTTCGCAGTGCTGGCCTCAATCGACATTTGTAGAGACGTGTGCTCGCCGCGTTTGGCTTGGGGAACTTTGAGCAAAAGACCCTTGGTGGCACGGTTGGTGCGGATTTCATCTTCCGTCTTTGCGAGTTCGTTTTGTAGTTTCTGGCGGCCGATGTCGTCTTCCGCGACCATCAAGAACGCCGAAAGCTCGGGGTCTTTCTTTTGGTATTCGACGAGGTTGACCTCATACTCGGCGATCTGCCGGGAAAGCGTTGAGAGCTGGCGGCTTAAGAATTCGCGCTTCATGATCGCGTCGCGCTGGCCCACCTCAGGGTAGTAGGCCTCTGTGGTGTTCATGTAAGCCAAACAAAGATCGTGGGCGGCGTCTGGGTGAGTCGCCGTGCAGGTCATATTAAAGATGTCGCTCGTTTTATCCCACGTCAAAACGACATGGTTGCGGAGCATGTTGGCCGAAATCGCAACACCATCCGGGAAAAACCCACCTAAATACGACGGGCGGCCGTTGTTGTTGTAGATATCCGTCAAAGAAGAGCGCAAACGCTCCATTACTTCATGGCTTGTGAGCAATTGAGCCATGTTCTGCTTGCGCGCGTTTGCTTGGCGCGAAGAAGACATCATGTAGTTCTTGTAAAGGTTGTCCTGCGAGTGATCGATCAGGATCGCGGCGGTGGAGTTGTATTCCGGGACAGCGCGGAAGTACCGCTGCAAAGAGTAACCGTAGATCAGTGCGACTTCGATTAGTAGGAGCCAGCCATGGGTGCGAAGGTAGCCGAGCGCTTTGAGTAGAATCTGAAACTCGTTCGTCGACTGCTGTACCATGCCCCCACCCCTAGAAAGAGAAAAAGTTTCGCGTGACGCAATCGGTCGAGACGACCGGGAAAATCAAATTCGTAAGTAGTATAGCACAGCTATAATTAGGGAATGCACTACCGCCAATTCAAAATGGTCGATCTTGAAATCACCCACACTAAGGGCAGTGGCCCGGGTGGCCAAAATCGAAATAAAAGATCCACAGCTGTGCGAATTGTTCATCTACCGACGGGAACCACGATATTCGCCACGGAGCGTCGCTCACAGCTTCAAAATCTAGAAGCCGGGTTGCAGCGCTTAGAGGAGAAGCTAGAAAAACTAAGACACCGCCCGAAAACGCGCCACGATACCAAGCCTACGAAAGCTTCTAAAAGGGTTCGCGTGGAATCAAAACGCAAACACGCAGCCACAAAAACCACGCGGCGCCGCCCATCGGATGGCGATTGGTAAAACTCCCGCGCACCTTTATAATTAATCTGTGGAACTCTTCAGAAATGTTTTGAATGGGCCGGTTGTTTTCCTTCTGGTCATGCAGATCCTTGTTGTCGCGGGTCTGGCGCTCACGCTCATTTGGTTCTTTATAGAGCGGGGCAAGCGCGCGGCTGGTACTCTAGGCCAAGGCGCCACA
>JAIEOG010000014.1 GCA_019750655.1 bacterium | reverse complement strand
GTCGGCAAAGATGACGTAGTGGTAGGGCTCCGTGGCATCGCCATCTGGGTTTAGGCGGCTCTCTTGATTAGGGAGACGGCCCAGGTGCTGCACGATTTCCGCAAGCACGCCTGCTTTTTGGCGAGCCGTATTCCAGCGGAGCGAGAACTGATCGTAATCCGCGAGGCTCACGTTGTGAAAAAGTTTGAAATTGGGCAGGTATTTGATGTGCCCTTGCTCTTTCAGATATTGAAAGAACTCTTCCCAGTCTTGCTTCGAGTGGCCGCGGGCCGTGATGAGGCCAAAGTGTTTGGCGCTTTCGGGATTGCTTAGCTGTTCGACCATGTTCGGCCAGAAGGCGGCTTTCCATTTCCCTTCGGGATCTCGCTTCTCGGCCGCTTTTAAATCTTCCAAGACATTGTTACGGCCCGGAGTGGAGAAGAAATAACGGTAGCTGTCCGGATTGCGGAGGTAGTACTCGCCCGGAGTGATCTTCGAACCGTCTTTAAGAGTCATTTCGCGGTTGAGGGCCCCGGGCTCGCCGTTGCCTTTACCGAAATAAGCTTTGTTGCGGTGGAATTCGATGGGATTTAGCAGAACTTCCGCTGGTCCCGACGGAGGAGACTGCAGCGTATTCGCGCGTTGCTCGATGCGGAAGAGCACAAACGGGGTTTCAAATGTCCCGCCGGCCGATTCGCGAGTCTCAATGAGTGTGTTGTCGAAATCTGAGAAGGTCAGCGAAACTGCTTTCGCTGGAGGCGCTGCGAGGGCAGCCCCCAATAAGATGCTTGCGATACTTAAGGAACGCCGTCCGACCCCAAGATGATTTCCCAAGTCCCCGCCCCCAAAAAAGAGATCCCCCGCGGAACAAGGTTTACCCGTTTCAACCTTCTCCGACGCAAGATGCACTCTCCGGTATAGTCGCTTTTAGCAAGCCCGACTAGCGCTACTTTAATTAGTGTTACGTTAAGTGACGCGCGATGCGTCAAGTCACCGGTCCGATTAGCCAAGTTGCAAATGCACGACACACTGTGTCGTTGTTTGTATTTTTGATTTCGACGGCCACTTCGTAAGGTTTGCTTTCTTTCGAAAGTGGTTCGTTGAAACGCGCCGTCGCTGTGATGCGTCCCCGCGCTTTTTTCAAATATTCGATCCTAAAGCCCACTAAAATTCCGCGCATTCCCGGCGGAAGCCCGCCCACAGAGGCGATGCCGCTGGTGAGTTCTGCGAGGTTCATCAAAGCCACGGCGTGGATCGATCGCAGGTGATTGCGCACACGCCGCCGATCGCGCAGTGAAATGCGCGCATAGCCCGGTGAAAATTCCTCGATGTCAGCGCCCATGGTGCCCGTGTACGGAATCATCCAACCCGCCAGTCGGCTGAAAAGTTTTTTGCCGCCGGGGAAAGAGGAGAGCTGGTTCCAAAGTTTGGGAAGATTCATGGGGTCTTTTCCTTTCGGGCGCGCACAAAAAGCGGATCGCGTTCGGTCTGTGGCACAGGGTATGTTTCAAAACCTACCAACGCAATGGCTTCCGCGAGCGGCAAGCACTCCTGCCTCCAAAACAATGCCAGTGCCTCGAGCCCTTCTTGGACTTCTTCCGATTTCGCGCGTGCGCCGGCGTGTTCTAAGAGTCGGTGAAAAAGCGTTTGCAGAAGTGCATCCGACCGGCCACGCAAGAAGGCTTCAATTTCTGCGGGCCAAGTCTGCGGCAGTTGCCGCAGAGTAATCTCGTAAGAATAAGCTTTGCGTTCCTCGCGAGAGAAAGGCGATGCATGGCCCACAAAGCGCAACAACCGCACCAGCGCGAAAAAAGCTTCAGCCGTTACTTCCCGTGACCGAAATGCCCCGTGAAACCGCAAGCTCGGAAAAACCTCCGGTGTGGTGGTGAAGCAAAGCGTGCAGGTTTTCTCTTCAGTGAGGATTCCAATGAGTGGGTAGCGGTAGCTGAAGGCCCCAGCCACGTTCAGCTTTGGCCGGTCCTTTTGGATATCCCGAAGTTCTTGTAAGCACGCTTCCAGATCGGAGAGCAGGGGCTCCCACGAAAGCGAGGTAGCGGCCTGCACGATCTTCCGGGCCTTGCCCTTCCGCGCACGGCGGTACTGGGCTAGCCGGCGCCGGAGGTTCTTCGCCTTTCCGACGTAAATCGTGCGCCCCTCGGCGTTGGCAAACCTATACACTCCCGGGCCCAGCGGGACCGATTGCAGGTACTCCCGACCGAACTTACGATCGAAAAGTTTCAAGTGCGCTTAAGGAGCCTTAGGGTTTGGGTGCGACGTCTTTGGTTTTCAGTGCCGATTCATTGGCTGAAATGAACGAGCGGATATCTCCCGCCATGTCCAAAAGCTTCAACCATTGCTCTTTGTAGAGCGTCACCGGAAAACGGCCCAGGCCGTAAACCGACAAACCGCCCTTTTCACTGATCCGCAGAGAAAGGCCTTTTGCGCTCGTTTTTTTGAGCGCTTCGTTTTCCGCTCGCAAGCGGGCTAATTCGGATTGAACATCTTCTGCCACTTTTGCCTCCTATGGCTTTTTGGATTCTCGCAGCATCGACAAGATTTTAAGGTAGATTTCCGCCATGTCCAGTGCATCGGCAAGGGCCGTGTGGGCTGGTGTGTCACGCAGACCAAAGTACTTCATGATCTTGCTGGACGATTCTGTCCCCGGCGGCAAGAGCCCGCTTTCGACGAGGGCGCGAGCCACGCACGTGACGTCTAGCGTGTGGTGGTGGAAATGGCTCTGCATGAACTCTTCACCGAAAGTGCGGTGGAGCAGCGGGATGTCGAGCGCGCTCATCGACTTACCTAGAAAGGCCGGGCGGTTATCCCCAAAGAAAGCTTTGAGCGGAGGCGATTTCAAATACGCATCGACTTTTTCAGCTAGGGCCTCTGGTGGCACGCCGTGCTCACTCGCATCGCGGATGAGCGTTTCATTGTTCTCAACGACCCAGGGATTCAAACTGGGTTTGAGATCTTCAAAGCTGGGGCATTGAACAAGCCATTCCACACCGAGATCACGGGCCACGCCCTTTTCGGTATCTACAGGGACAAATGCCAGTTGGATAAGGACACATTCCTCGGTGAGGCCCGTGGCCTCGGTGTCCAAACTGAGATACTTAGCCATTGCTTCTCCTTGCGTGGTCCACCTTAACGGACGGCCGCGACCAGATAAAGCCTAATACGCCGATAGCTAGGACATCGAGCGCGATTTTTGCGGCCCCGGGAAGGGGGGAAAACACCGTGAGGCCCGTGAAACTGAGCAAGATACAGAAAGTCGCTAAAGCTTTGGCCTTGGGGCTAATGATCCCATGCTCTTGCCAGTCTGTAATCGACGGCCCAAAGACCGGACTCGCGCAGAGCCAAGCGTGCAGCCGAGGGGAACCCTTAGAAAACAAAAAGGCAGCGAGCAGGATGAAGGGCGTCGTCGGTAATACCGGCAGGAAAACACCAATCACTCCGAGTGCCAGGGAAAGCCAGCCAAGAGCGACGAGGATTGGCCGCCAGATCATGCTACGAGCTCCGAGTGGATGGTTTCGTAGGTATCGAGACGTTTGATCCGATCCATCCAATCTAATGGCCCGTAAATCGATGCAAACCGCGTCCATTGTTTGATTCGGCGGGCGACGTGGACTGCACGGTCAGGGCGCTGTTCGGTATGGAATTCAAAACGTGAAAAAATCGCAGCCCACTGTTTGGGATCTTTGCCGAAAGGCGCATTCACTGGTGCGGTGGCAATCCCCAGCTCTTGCGCGACCCGAGGCGCGAGGTACGGATCTACGAGAGCCCCACGCCCGAGCATATAGTGTTCGCAACCGGTGATTTCTCGGCAGCGGCGGAAGTCTTCGAGGGTCCAGATATCTCCGTTGGCGACGACTGGCAAAGGAGCCAGGCGTTTGCGCACTTCTCCAATCGGCTCCCAATAAATCGGTGGGTTGTAACACGCTTGGCGTGTGCGTCCGTGAATGGTGATCCAGTCCGCGCCGCCGAGCGCAGCTTGTTCGGCATTCTCTAAGATCGGATCGAGCGAATCCCACCCGAGCCGGAGCTTTGCGGAAACAGGGATGTCTTGCGGCACCGCACGGCGAACGGCACTCACGATTTCCCGAATACGGTGCGGGTATTTCAGCAAAGTGGCGCCGCCATCGTGGCGGTTCACGGTGGGAGCAGGGCATCCGAAATTCAAATCAATCGCCTGCGCGCCGTACGAAACGGCATCGGCAGCGGACTGGGCTAACGCCTCGGCATTGCCTCCTAGTAATTGAATCTGGACGGGCGTTCCGCTGGGCGTGACACAGCCGCGGCCAAGCTCCGGGATGTGACGTTCAAAAACTTTGCGCGGGGGCGCTTGGTTGCAAACGCGCAAGAATTCACTGACGACAAAGCGAAATGCCCCGCTTTCTGTTTGCACAGCCCGCATCGGCGCATCGGTGATGCCCTCCATGGGGGCGAGTACGAGGGCTGGGCTTCCAGCTTGGTGTCTAGGGAAGGGGTTCAAGCGCTAACCATTTTTCGAGCCGCCCAAACAAGGCGGGGATTTTCGGTTGGTTTGGTAAGCGAGCCACTCGTCCGGCGTGTAAGCCTGTAGCGCCAAGGCATGGACGCCGCCCTTCATTTCCGGCTCGAGCAGGCCATAGATCAAGCGGTGGCGATCGACGAGAGTCTTGCCCTCGAAAGTCTTGCTGACCACGAGAAGCTTGAAGTGGGTTTCCGAGCCTGGCGGCACCCCATGGTTGCGGCTTTCATTGATGAGCTCGCATACCTGGGGAGCGAAAACAGAGCGGATTTTCCCGTCGATTCTCTGTTGGATGGTCATGGGCTGTACTATAGAGGGTTCTCCATGGAATGGAAGGACGTCGATTGGCAGGTGCTCCGGACGCTGCGGGATCGTTTTTTGAACCCCGCCCCGGGCGATTATTGGCTCTCGCAGAGAGAGTTGGAGCACTACGATCTCGCCTTTGCCCCGCGTATTGGCGCTAAGTGGCAGGAGATTGCCGAGCGTCTTGCGAAGTCCGTGCGTTCGACAGGCCCGTGGGAAATTCTGGATTGGGGCTGCGGCACGGGAATAGCTTCTCGAGTGCTCGTCGAAGCGGTTGGTGCCGAGGGGGTGGAAAAAGTCTCGCTATGGGATCGCTCCCCGCTAGCACGGCGCTTTGCTGCCGAGCGCTTAGGCGCGAGGGGGGTCAGCACGTCGGAGAATAGGGGACGTCCCCCCGAGGGCCGTTACCTGCTGCTCATAAGCCATGTGGCTAATGAACTCGACGCGAAAGCCTACCAGTCGCTCCGGCCCTTTCTCGACAACGCCGCCGCTTGGATTTGGCTTGAGCCAGGAACTCCATCTGCAAGCCAGCGTCTCATCGAAGAGCGCGAAAAGCGGCGTGCGGACTGGGAGTTTGTTTTGCCGTGCCCGCACTCATCCGTCTGCGGACTAGTCGGCAATTCCCAAGATTGGTGCCACCAGTTTGCGGCTCCCCCGTCGGAGTTTTTTACCCAGAGCGAATGGGTGCATTTCGGTAAAGAAATGGGGATCGATTTGCGTTCTTTGCCGGTGAGCTTTCTGGCCGCTGCAAAGCCTGGTTTGTGGACCCGCTCCCATTCCAATGTGCAACTCGGCCGAGCGAGTGTTTCTAAGAGCCATGCCAAGGCTTTAGTTTGTGACGAGTCGGGAGTTCGAGAGCGGTCAGTGCGCGTGCATTCCAAAAAAGAGGGGGATCGGTACCGAGGCGCAGGGTTGATTCAAGAGTGGAAAGAAAAACCGCGGGAGTGATGGCCCCCGCGGTCTCGAAAATCTAATTTACCCTTGGTGATCGTCGTAGTGCTCGCCGTGGGCCGCGTGTTTGTGCCCGTCGTGCAAGTAGTCCGTATGATCGCCATGCTTCACAGATTTGTGGCCACACGTTGCGCTGTGCTTGTGCGTGTGGTTCGCGTGGGTCTTGCAGTGTTCGTCAGTATGGTCGTTATGGAC
>JAIEOG010000141.1 GCA_019750655.1 bacterium | reverse complement strand
GAGGCCTGCCGCTGTTGCCGTCGAGAAAAGTAGAAAACTCGAAACCAATACTGGCCACGATCGAGCGAGAGCCTTCGCGGGATCTTCCGTCGGTTCGTGCAGAGCGGCTAGCCATGCAAAGCCCAAAAGTGCGCCATCCCAGGCCGCTAGAGTGATCAATAGATTGTCCGACAGGAAAAAGAGTGCGCTGAAAATCACAACAGCCAGATACGCAGGGTAAGTCGCCCAGCGGTGCGTTGCACGGGCTTGGAAGACCGCCATGCAGAGAAGGAACTGGCAGGCCATAAGGAACAGGCTCGATTGCGGGCTGTTGATGAGTTCCCATTTCGTGACCGCTTCCGGGAGCCAAACTAGGGAGCTGCTCGCGCCTTGCACCAGCACGTAAGCGCCTAGCACCATGAGAGCGCAGGCGGCGAGAGCGATTAGCCGCGCGAGTGTTTTTGAAACCGCGAAACAAAGTGCAATCGCTAATATGGGTATTAGGAAATAGGCATTCGCTGTTATGGCCATTACCAAAGCACCTGCGTTTTCAGGGCCGCCCAAAGCAAGATGGACAAGCCGCCCAGGATTACGAAAATCAAGTAGGCCGTACCGCCCTCACTCCAAAATGCCACCCAATCGCCCAAGGCGCGCAGGGTCTGCGCGGGTATTTGCCAGACGATAAATTGAATCTGCTCTTCGGTTTCCCACAAACCCGTTTGAGGGCGGGCCAGCGAAGCGCGTTTGGGTTTTGCTTTGGGAGGGCTAACGTCCACGGGAGCAATCCAACGAAGAAAGGTACGGGCGCTTGCAAAAGCGTGCAATGCGAATGCGGCAAAGAGTGGCCAAGGTGGATTCGGCCAGCTTGCCCACGGAATCCAAACCAAGGGCCAGGCTCCACTTGCGATAATGAGTCCGGCGCCCACCATCTTATGAGGCTTCTCTCTCGTCGATAAAACGCCATGTGTGTACGCCGATGCCAAGGGCACAAGGCTTACGGCGGGTGCAAAAGGCCAAAGAAGAAATACCATCGCAGCAGCCGCGCTAAGGGATTGGGAGACAAACCAGTGGCGATCGCGATCCGTTTTACTGGCCGACCACCAGGTGGCAAAAGCCGCTACTGCCCATGCCGAAATGAAAAGTAGACGCCCCTTTTGCGCTGGATCGATGCGTGGCGCTTGCCAGTTAATGGATGCCGAGAGCAACCAAACCATCAACGGAGCAAAGAGGTAGTACCAGCTATCGCTCTTGAACGGGTGCGGACAGGAATAGAGCGTGAAAATCAGCGCGCTGAAAAAAGCGATTCCAGCCCAATCGGCGTTGCTCACAGGATGCCCAAGGCGGCCGATAGGTTCGAAGAGCATCAGGGCAGTGCAAACCGAAAGGCTCACTCCCGCGACGATCAACCGATAGGCAAACCTTCGGTCAGACCAGTTCTCTTGGAAAGACGCGTTTAGCGGCGGCCAGGTAATTCCGAGAGCGAGAAGCCCGGTCCAACCGAGCAAGAGAATCGTGATCTGTGTGAGGCTTCCGGAAAAACTTTGAGTGAACTGCGGCCACCACGCAAAAGTGAGAAGTCCTAGACAGAGCACACCGGTCGCTGTTCGGTAGGGATGCGTTAACATAGCAGTCTCTCTATTTAGGTTCGGTGCGTGCGCGCTGGTATGCGGGTCTCGCCTTAATGCGTTTGAGATAGTCCCCGAGTCGGGATCCACCCTCGAGCATCCGATAAGCCACCGCTATATTTAAAATACTGCCACACAATACGTCGGCTGCGGTAAAGGATTCGCCCGCCAAATAGGGTGTAGATTCCACCTGTTTCTCCAATACCGCGAGCATGCGTTGCGCCTCGGGGAGGTTTTTTCCCAGAACGGCGCCGTCGAGCATTGTGGTGGCAAAAAGTACCCACTGGTAATACAGGCCGCGCTCAGGAGAGCCGAGGGCCGGTGCTAGCTTTTTCTCGGGGTATTTATCGCCGAGATAGAGGCAAATAGCGCCAGATTCCATAAGAGTCAGTGGCCCGTCTTGCAATGCTGGCACTTTTCCGAGCGGGTGGATGCGCAAATAGTCTGGTTTTTTATGATCGCCGCGCGCGAGATCGAGTTTCACGATTTCATATGGGACGCCGACTTCTTCGAGCATCCAACGGGGACGAAAAGCACGGGTATTTGGCGCGTAGTAGAGCTTCATGGTGACGCCTCGTTTCCTAAAGACGGTATCCTGGCAAATAGGGGGAATCCAAGGTAAAACGCGTTAACCATGGCTCTGAAAATCACCACTATCGGATCGGGAAGCTGGGGAACGGCGTTGGCGAATGTTTTCGCCGATGCGGGTTCGGACGTGTTGCTTTGGGGACGCGATTCCAAAGTGGTGCAAGCCATCAATGATCGACGGGAAAACCCAAAGTATCTCAGCGGCGTAACACTGTCGGCGCGCTTGTCCGCGACGGCCGACCTCGCTCAAGCTTTGGATGCGGCGGAGGTGGTTGTTTGCTCCGTGCCGACCCAACAGATCCGCGCTGTCTTTGGCCCTCATCGGTCGCGCCTTAAAGGCAAGCTTGTCATCAATACGGCGAAGGGTTTTGAAGTCGGTTCTCACAAACGCGTGAGCGAGATTTTTGCCGAGATCGCACCGGAGGCGCGGTATAGCGTTCTCTCGGGCCCAAGCTTTGCGGCTGAAGTCGCGGCACGGCAACCCACTGCCGTTACCGTCGCAGCCGCAGATGCAAAAGTCGCCGAGCAAGTCCAACGCCTCGTTTCTACGGCCTACTTCCGCGCCTATACGTCTACCGATGTTGCGGGAGTAGAAGTCGCGGGGGCGTTGAAAAACGTCGTCGCTCTGGCGGCAGGTATCGTCCGCGGTTCGAAGCTGGGTTTCAACGCGCAAGCGGCGGTGATTAATCGAGGCCTTGCAGAAATGGTGCGTGCCGGAAAGAGCCTCGGTGCGGAACCCACGACATTCCTCGGGCTTTCCGGTGTGGGAGATTTGGTTCTGACTTGCACGGGCCCTTTGAGCCGCAATCTGCGTCTCGGGATTTTGCTGGGTGAGGGCCGGCTGCTCCAAGACGCTATCCAAACTCTAGGTGGCGTTGCGGAGGGCGTTTACACCGCACAAAGCGCTGCCGACTTGGCGCGCGCGCGCAAAATCGAAATGCCGATCTTATTTGAGATCCATTCGATCTTGTACCAAGGCAAAACACCCCAGAATGCGATCGCTTTCCTGATGGGCCGCGATCTGCGGGAAGAGAACAGCTAAAGTGAGTGACGCGCGTGTGCAACTTGAAGGGTGGCTAGCGCACGGCCAGCCGCCTCCCCCGCCGGGGTCAGCCCTCGTGGGACTTTCTGATAGCCTCAAGGCTTGGGTTGTTGCGGCATTAGGTGCCTCGCGGTCCGAACCCGTTCTGGTTGTTTTGTCGTCGGGAGCTGCCGCGCGAAACTTTATCGATGGGTACCGTTTCTTTGCCGGCGCGCAGAAGGCGGATCGGATCCACTATCTGCCCGCTTTGGATTTTGATTATTACCGTTCTGTATTACCGAATCCTTCTACTCTTTGTGAACGCAACGTGGGGCTATTCCACGCCATCAACGATTCCAAAGGCCGCGTTTTTGTCACGACGGCCCAGGCGCTTTTGCAGAAAGTCTTTCCGGCATCGGAGTTTCTGCGCGCGGCACGCACGCTGGTGCCCGAAGAGGAAATCGACCGCGATGGCCTGATCCAATCGCTTATCGAAATGGGTTATCGCCGCCAGCCTACTGCGACCGATCCTGGGATCTTTGCAGTGCGCGGCGGAGTCGTGGATATTTTCTGCCCGCTTTATCCAAATCCAGCGCGCTTGGAATTTTATGGCGATTTTATCGAGGAGATCCGATTCTTCGAAGCAGAGAGCCAGCGGTCCTTGAACAAGATGGATCGGCTTTCGGTGATCCCTGTGGGCCAATCGCTTGTCCCGCGTGGGGAGGATTTTCAGGTCGCTTTCGGCAAAGTAAAAGAGCGGCTCGATGGCTTGGGGCTCGCAAAGCCCGACCGGGAAGCGTTGCTTGAGAAAATCGAGCAGGGGAATCTGCCGAGCGAGGCAGCATTTTTGTTTCCGCTGCTTTCGGGTGGCTCGCGCTCCTTAATGGATTATTTTGATTCGGGCGTTGTTCTTCTGACGGACTCTCGTGAATTACTCTTGGAAGTCGCTGAGCAGAATGAAGTCCCGCGCTTGCAGAACAACCATGCGCTGTTCGAAGCGCAGCCACTGCCCATTGCCGCTGCCGAAGATCTTTTCTTGGGGCTAGACGATTTCCGTACATTGACCACCAAAGCCGACTACCGCTTCGAGCCTTTTGAAACGCCTGAAGCAGGAGCGACTTTGATGGCGTTTCCCCCGGGGTTGGAGGCTGCTCGAGAAAAGGCGATCCACGCTTCTTCGGGTGCTTTGGATGGTTTCGCCGCTGCTTTCCGCGATTGGATGGACAAGGGCTACCAAACGCACATTGTTTTCCACACGCGTACGCACGCGGAAAAATTCCAGATGCTCTTTGAGCCCTATGCGTTACCCAGCGCACTCGTCGAAGAAGGCGCGCCTGCCTTTCAACGCCTGTCGCAGGGGGACTTTCGCCGGCTTTCGCTCTGGCAGGGGTATCTCGCGGAGAGCTGGGTTTTTCCCGAGCTCAAGATGGTGCTGCTCAGCGAAGAAGCCATCTTCGGCCAGAAGAAGCGGACCTCGCAGAAAAAATCCAAAGCCGGCCCGTCGACCGATCGCCTGCTGGCACAGTTTCGAGAAATGGCAGTCGGTGATTATGTCGTCCACAAAGAATTCGGCATCGGGCGTTACCTCGGCCTGAAATCGATGCCGTTCCTGGGCGTGGAAAATGACTACGTCCTGATGGAGTACAAAGACGGCGATAAACTCTATATCCCCGTCTACCGACTGAATGTTCTGCAAAAGTATGTCGGCGGAGAATCCGGTGCTCCCGTCCTCGACAAACTCGGGACGGATCGCTGGACGAAGGCGAAGGGCAAAGCACGCCGGGCGATTGCCGAGTTGGCGGCAGAGCTCATGAAGCTGCAAGCGAAGCGCAAACTCATTCCCGCTTTTGCTTTCTCCCCACCGGGCGCCGAGTACCGTCAATTCGAAATGGAATTCCCCTTCGATGAAACGCCCGATCAGTTTAAAGCCATTGAAGACGTCATGGGGGATATGGGCCGCTCCTTCCCCATGGACCGCTTGATTTGCGGCGACGTCGGTTATGGGAAAACCGAAGTCGCGATGCGGGCGGCTTATCGATCGGTCTTGGATAAGAAGCAGGTTGCGGTGCTCGTGCCCACGACGGTGCTAGCTTTCCAGCACTTCGAGTCTTTCAAAAAGCGCTTTGCCAATGCTGGCGTTTCTATCGAGCTCATCTCCCGGATGCGCAAACCCGCTGAGGTGAAGGATGTTCTGGCGCGTGCGAAAGAGGGCAAGGTCGATATCGTCGTCGGTACGCACCGGCTCTTATCGTCGGATGTCATATTTAAGGACTTAGGCCTCATCGTTATCGACGAAGAACACCGCTTTGGCGTTACAGATAAAGAAAAACTCAAGAAGATGCGCGAGTCGGTGCATGTCCTGGCTATGACGGCCACACCCATCCCGCGTACTTTGAATATGGCGATGAGCGGGATTAAGGAAATCTCCGTCATCACGACGCCGCCGCCCGATCGCCTTTCGGTACGCACGTTCGTTTGCCGCAGTTCTCCCGAGGTGATTTCGGAAGCCATCCGCAATGAGCTCGGCCGCGGCGGGCAGGTATTCTTCGTGCACAACCGCGTGGAATCGCTGGGCCGCATCACCAAAGAGATCCAAGACCACCTCCCGAAGGTGAGTCTGGAAGCCGCCCATGGGCAGATGGACGGAGAAGTGCTCGAGCAGAAGATGCTCACTTTCTACAAAGGCGATGCGCAGATCCTTGTGTGCACGACGATCATCGAGT
>JAIEOG010000138.1 GCA_019750655.1 bacterium | reverse complement strand
GTGTGTTGTGCGTGCCGAGCGAATTCACTTTCAGTGTTTCAATCGGCAGGTGCAAGTAATCAATCGGGCTTGCCGGGCAAGCCATATTGAAAATCCCGGCCCAACCGCCCGTCCATTCCCGCGGTTCCGTGATGTCGTGCTCGACGAACTCAAATCCGGAACGGCCCAAAAGGTGGCGGATATTTTCACGAGACCCAGTAAGCAAATTGTCGACGGCAACGACCTGCGCGCCTTCGTTCAGAAGACGTTCGCAGAGGTGCGAACCAATGAACCCTGCCCCACCGGCGACTAAGTAGCGGCCCGTGAACGCTTGTGAAGTGGCTGTCATTAACTCTGCCCGAGGATCGGGTCGCGCTTACCGATGCAGTAGTAAGAAAAACCCATGCCTTCTAGGCTTTCTGGATTGTAGAGATTGCGTCCGTCGAAAATGGCGGAGCCTTTTAGGTCGCGACGCAGAGTATCGAAATCGGGGGAGCGGAATTCGTTCCACTCCGTCAGGATCGCAAGAGCATCCGCGCTGCGAGTCGTTTCGTAAGCGTCTTCGAAGAGTTCGACTTTGTTTTCAAAAATGCGGCGGGCTTCTTTGTTTGCAATCGGATCGTAGGCCCGGATTTTGACCTTTTTCTCCAAGAGCGCGTTGATCAAAGTCACTGCAGGCGCTTCCCGCATATCGTCGGTTTCGGGTTTGAACGAAAGACCCCAGACGGCGATCGTCTTACCTTCGAGGCTGCCGCCGAAATGGCGATCGATTTTTTCGTAGAGCAGCTGTTTTTGCCGCTCGTTCACCGCGTGCACTTCTTCAAAAAGCCGTAGCGGCATTTCGATTTCGCGGCCCAAGTGAATCAATGCCAAGACGTCTTTTGGGAAGCAAGAGCCGCCGTACCCGCAACCTGGGTAAAGGAACTTACTGCCGATGCGGCTATCGGTGATGATGCCCTTACGGACATCGTGGATATTCGCGCCCACCCGTTCCGACAGCACGGCCATTTCGTTGATGAAGGAAATCTTCATCGCAAGGAATGTGTTGGCAGCGTATTTCGTGAGCTCCGCGGAACGGTTGCTCATGAACAAAATCGGGCTGCCATTGCGCACATAGGGGGCATAGAGGTCGGCCATCATGGCGCGGGCTTCCAGGGAATCCGTCCCAATGACGACGCGCTCTGGGCGCAGGAAGTCATTAATGGCCGCGCCCTCTTTCAAAAATTCGGGATTGGAGATCACTTCAATGGGGTACTTGCTCCCCTGGATTTCTTGGCGCACGCGATCGGCCGTTCCCACGGGAACGGTGCTTTTCATCACGAGCAGGATGCCGCGAGTCACGCTGTCGCGTACCGTGCGGACAGCCTCTAAAACATACGAAAGATTGGAAGATCCGTCGTCTCCCTGCGGCGTGCCGACAGCGACGAAAACGATTTGGGCTTCCGCGATGGCTTGCTTGGAGTCGGTCGTAAAGAGCAAGCGGCCAGCTTTGGTATTGCGCGCTACGAGGTCTTCTAGGCCGGGCTCATAAAAAGGCACATGCCCTTGGCGTAGGCGCTCGACTTTATCGTTATCGACATCGACGCAAGTGACATGATTGCCGGAGTCCGAAAAACAAGCCCCCGCAACGAGCCCCACATAGCCTGTTCCCAGTACTGTGACCTTCATATTCGACTGAGCCCCACTTTTTGATTGAGTGACTAGACATAAAAATTTAAACTGGCCCCCTGTTTAAGTCAAACCACACGCGGCGCACGCAAGTGATGAATACTCCTGAAAAACCTGTTTCTTCACGCATCTCGGACACAGTCCAGCTTGCTTTGAAAATCACGTTCGGATTATTGCTCGTGGGTTACGTGCTGCGTTCGCGCATGATCGACTTCTCCGCGCTGAAAGACGTGCTTTTTTCGGCCGATCACTTGGCGATTGGTTTCGCCTTCCTGCTTTTTTCCGCCGTCTGCTGTTCTTTGCGTTGGTACCTCTTGGCATCGGCGCAAGGGCTGTCGCTGGGGTTATCTTCGACCTTCGCTTTGAACATGATCGGGATGTTTTTTAACACCTTCATGCCCGGCTCGGTTGGTGGAGATCTCATCAAAGCTTGGTATGTCGCAGGCCGCGAGCCACAGAATAAAACCAAAGCCGTTTTCACAGTGCTTTTAGATCGGGCGATTGGGCTTTCGGTGTTTTTCTTTTACGCCGCCGTCACACTCATTTTTTACAGCGCTTGGTTAGTCGATCACCCGCAGCTACGTTGGCTCGCGTATGGGATCTGGGGTTTTACGTTGGGCAGCGCTCTCGTGGGCGGAGCGTTCTTTATCTCGCTGACGTTTAAAATCCCAGGCAGCCAATGGGTGCGCCGCCAGATAGCTCGCATCGGCATCGTGCACAAGATCTTCGAAGCCACGATGCTCTACCGCAATCACTTGCGCGCAGTGCTCGCGTCTTTGGCTCTTTCGGCGACGTCGATCTTCGGCATGACTTTGCTCTTTAAGATTTTGGGCGATGCGCTGGGCATTCCACTGGCTCTTTCGCAATATTTCTTTGTAGTGCCCATTGGGCTCACAGTTTCCGCGGCGCCACTGCTACCCGGTGGCTTGGGTGTGGGGCAAGTCGCTTTCTATACGCTTTTTCAATGGGCCGGACTGGAAAACCCAGAGCAAGGCGCGACGCTTTGTACGCTGATCCAGATTTACACCATCCTGTTCAACTGCATCGGCGCCTTCTTCTACGTCCGCTTCCGCCGTTCACCTTCTCCGGCGGCGGTGGCCACCTAGCCAGTGCTAAGCTCACGCGCGATTGTCCTGTCCCGAGAAAATTTCGGCGAAGCCGATCGGTACCTCCAACTGTTCACACGGGATTGGGGCTTAATCTCAGCGCTCGCTAAATCTGCCCGCAAAAGCAAGCGCCGCTACATCGGCGGTATGGACCTTTTCTGCCACAATGAAATCGTTTTGCGAGGCGATCCTCGCGAGAAGCCCTACCTCGTCGAGCTCACGGTGCTCAATGCCTTCACAGGAATCCGCGACGATATCGACCGCGCCATGACTGCAGGCAAGGTGGCACAGTGGGTGCGTAAACTCGCTAATACAGCCACCCCTATGCCCGGGGTTTATAGCCTTCTGGGGCAGACACTGGCGCTTTTAGAAAAAGAATCCGATCCCGAACGCCTGCTTTTATTGCAGCTTCTTTTCCAGCTCAAATTCTTGCAACAGCTCGGACTCAAACCTCGCATCGATGCTTGCGCACGGTGTTCGGAAACGCGCCAGTCTCCGGGTGGGGTCTTTGATTTGGATGCGGGGGGATTGCTTTGCCAGAATTGCTTAGGCGAACGCACCGTCGCGCATACGATGCACCTCGATGCGACCGAATGCCAGATGCTCGATCAGGGCGATCGGTTCAAGCTCACGCTCTGGGATGGGTTTCAATTTCCCGTGCGGCCCACGCGCAACTTGCTGCGGCTCACCGCACAGTTTGCGTCTTTCCACACACAAACACAGCTACCGGTTTAGCGTTTGGGGAAAATCGCCGCGCGCTTGGCACCCGAGCTGGAATACCGACGGTAAGCCCAGAGGATAAACAGCAGCTGGATGGCAACATACCCACCCACATAACCCGTGCCGCCTGTCCCGAAGCCGTAAGAGTGCAAGCCCGCACCCAGCACGAAATTCACGCCGTACCAGGCCATCAAGACACCCAAGAAGGAGACGACGGCGGTTGCTGCGAATCCGAACCCGTGCAACCAGCCCGCGAAGCGGCCATGAAGCACAGCAAGGTAAAGCAACAGCGCGATGAGCGCCCAGACTTCTTTAGGATCCCAGCCCCAGAAACGGCCCCACGAATAATCGGCCCAAACGCCGCCTAGAATCGTTCCCGCAGCGAGTAGCACCACACCAATCTGGATTGCTCGGTACATATATAGCGAGGCGTATTGGATAGTTTCCGTTTCTTTAGGGTGGAAGAAGTAATGGCCAATAACGACGTTCCCCAGGCAGAGCGAAAGCGCGAAGGCCGCGTAACCCAGCGTAATCGTCAGCACGTGGATCGTGAGCCAGAAATTACTGCGCAGCACAGGCTCCAGCGGCTGAATGCTTGGATCCAAGACCGAAGGTAAAGTATCGGCGAGCACCAGCGCAACAACGGCAAACACCGACGCCGCTGCCGGGATGACCGCTTTCTTATAAGACGTGCCGATGATGAGCGCGAACAGCGCGCAGCCCCAACTCACCCAGATGACGGATTCGTACATGTTCGTTACCGGAGGACGGCCTGCGACGAGCATCCGCAAGATGAAGCCCCCCGTATGCACCAGGAAAGCCGCGATAAACACACCGAGCCCGCCCAGCTGCCAAGCGTGTTTCCCACTGACGAGGAAAATCGTGAGCCCGATCACCGCAAGGAGATACAGCTCCCAAGCAATCCGAAAGGGGCGCAGGTGGTTGTACACGCGCTCTTGGAGCAAAACCCGCTCGGCTGGGTAATGGCCGGGAAAGAGATCCTGGCTCAAAGTGCGGCGGAGTGCGGAGACGGCCGGGTTCCACTTCTGCCCTGAGACCTCCGTGAAGGCACCGATCGCGGAGCCGATTTGCCCCCGGAGTGCTTCCAGGCCCGCGGCGGGAAGCGCTTCACCTGCGCTTTGATCTGTCAGAGACGCCAACGAAAACCACGCGGCGTGTTCGCCTGCGGGATTGGGCAAGATATTCCAAGCTTGTCCCGAAACAATCGCGTCCAATAAACCGCGCTGGTTTTGGATTTCTAAAACTTTGTTATCGATCTCCGAGAGCGTTTCGGCCTTCTTCTGCTTTTGCAAAGCCTCGCGTACGGCTTTCTGAAGGTCCTCGTTGCCGCGCAATTCCTTCGGCGAAAAATGCTGGCGCTCCTTGTCCAACTTCAAAGCTTCTTTCACGGGCTGGTACGCAATGCGGATGAAGGGTTCTTCTTCCCATTCGCCATCAAAGGCAATTAACCAACCGAAAATCGTTTCGACGGGCGGCTGCTTTTTCCAGCTCGCCTTGCCCGTGATGAACTGCACTGACTCCCGGGCAAACGTATCTAAAGGCTTCACACGGCCGCGGTCTTGAATGGCAATCAAGGATGGCGTGTACCAATCAAAGCCCGTCCGATCTTTCGGCTCAGCGCCTGAGATTAAACTGAAAAATGCTAGGCAGAGACCCGCGATCTTAAGGTGTGCTTTCATGCTTTTCGCCCTCGCCCGAAGAGAATGCCCCAGTAGTGGGGATTCATGTAGAACATGAGTAAGATACCAAAGACCATGGTGAGGCACCCTAAGTACTTCACCCAACGCCCTGGATCGTAGTTCACTGAGAAAACAGACACCGGCGGCAGCCCTTCGCGCTCCTGGAAACTCGCCTGGTAAAAAATATAGCCGCCATACTTCAGTGGCTCGTTCATGCTGATGAGCGTCTCAGCGCCATCGCCCTTTACCGGATCTTTTACGACAACCAAGCTTTTATAACCTGCAGCTTTGTCCGTACCGGGATTGCGATCGATCGTGAAGTTTTTCAGGTGTAGCGAGAACGGCAAAGCGAAACGGTCGCGCCCGAACGAAAGCTCTAGCGTGCGATCTCCAACGGCAAGTGGCGCAGACGTGGCTTCCGCCATCCAGAAATTCTGACCACCGAAGCGCAAGCGCAAGGCGGAGGGGACGTTTTCGCTGGGCTGCTTCGGCAAGTAGCGTGGGTCTTCGCGCTGGATAGCCGCAGGCAACCACTCTGCCACTCGGAAGCTCAAGTTCATCCACCCCGTGGGCACGGCTTTATCCACTTCTGCGACGCCATTGGAGAGCTGCTTACCCTCCTTGCCAGTGATGCGGTAAAGCAGGCGTTTTCCATCCGCAGATTGCGCGAAATATAGACGGCCGCGGACCGAGGCTCGTTCTTGTGGATCGGGAACCCACATTTGCATGCGCAGCCCCATCGCAGGCGGGCTCGCCCC
>JAIEOG010000255.1 GCA_019750655.1 bacterium | reverse complement strand
GGCGCCACTGCGCGGCTCATAGTTTCTTCCACTAAAGCCTCGAGCGCTTCGGCATTTCCCATGCGCGCATAGCTGAAAAGCAGATTCATACGCGCAACCCGAAGTTCAGGGTTGATGGCGAGTGCTTGTTCAAAGAACTCCGCCGCATCGGCATAGAGCTTCGAGAGGTAACAAAGATTGCCCTCGATCACGAGCAAGTAATCCCGGGAAAAGCTCGACTGGCTGCGCTTCCACGCTTTTTCCCAGGCGGGGCGCCGATCAATGACCTTGCTCGCTTTGCCAGCCAGCGTTTCCAAGGTTTGCTGAAAAACGCCGTCGAAGTTCCCTTCAAACGCCTTCCATAAATCGAGCGTCTGCTCCGTGAGCGTCTCCCGGTAGGAGAAGGCTTCACGCGCCAGCTCATTCACGGCTTCAAACTCATTAACGTAGTGGCCGTCGATCTCCAAAAACCCCGCGCGCTCCGGAGCGCTGAAGCAAATATGGTACAGGTAGCGCAAGCTAGAATCGAAATCGAGTTTCTCCCCACCCCAAGTGCGGCGGAACCACGCTAATTCACTCATCCAGTAAAGCGCGGTCGCGCGATCTGGCTCTTCAAAAACAACCGATTCTACTTGAATGCCTCGACCTACCCAACGAGCGTCTTCTAGAGCGCCAGCGTTGAGAAAATTCAAGAGCAAGAAAGGAATACCGCTTTCGGATTGCATTTTGTCCGTCGTTTCAGCAACCTGTCGACGGGCATCCATGGTTTCGAAGACTTTTCCAAACAAGTGGTAGTACAGCTTACGCGCCACCGGCTGGAGCTCGGCGGTCCCTTGGCAACTATCGAGCAGTTTCCATAAGAGCTCTGCTGCGCGGCTCGAGGCGTGAGCAATATCACCGGCAGAAAACTCCGCGTCGTCTGCAATCGTAGATTCATTACTCTGGCGCCACAGGAACCCTTGCAGCAAACGCGTACGGCCGCTGCGTGCTTGGCCAAAAGCCAGCGATCTCAATTCCATTAAGTCCCGCAGGCGATCGAAGGCTCGGGTTTCATCTTCAGAAAGTTCGGAGGTAATCGCCAGAGCAGCGAAGCGCTCTGCGAGAAGGCTTTCGCTATGGCTATCGGAACGAGAGATGGCGGATATCAAATCGGCGAGTCGGGCTAAGCGCCCTGCCCCCGATGCACGTGGAGGTGCCCAAACGGCGTGCAACCACGCTTTCGAACTAGTCCCCAGAGCTGAGAGCAAACTACCCATCTTCCACCACACAGCCGTTTTCACGGCCCCGCGGAAAACAAAGCAAGGCCAGTGCCTACGGGCAGCGACAATCTTGGGCGCCGCTGCCTAGCTTGTGCGCCAGCGCATTTCTGAAGTCCCTACAAGGGGTTGGGCGTAAACCCGAGGAAAGAGGCAGTATTCTGACAGGCATCAAACCCGCGGCGCGAGCCGCCGGTGCCCTGATTTGCTAACCTCTGTCGCAAGCCTAGGCGGCTAGCGTTTGGTGCGGGCCGCAGGGCTCAAGGTCACGCGGAAATTCTGGGCCGTCTTCGTCCGCCCCTCGATGGCCGTTGGGCTTCCATCGGTGCCTTTCGTCAGCGTCGCCATGCGAGCGTCTAGCGAAGGGCCGTTCGTGCCCGCAAGCACGGTGCCAGTGTAAAGCGCGAGTTCGTCACGCCCCGTATTCCCCGCTGCAGGTCGGCGCGCCACTATGGGCAAAACTTCCTGGAGGCCGGTCGAATACTGAATCCAGATCGCTTGCGTGAATCCCGTGTGGGTCAGCGCTGCGTCTTTGGAGAGATTGCCGATACAGACTTTCGCAATTCCGCTCGAAGCGGCGTTTGCATCTGGCCCACAATGTGTGCTGACGACCGCGTAAGCGGAAGCCGGAGGCGGCGGAGGGGGCGGTTGCCCACCGACAACTTTGTAAGGTTTGAAGCAGTGGTATTCCCCTGCCGCATTCTTCACAACGCCTTCTGCAGAATAGTCTGCCGCAATATTCTGGCGCACGGTCGTTCTACCGATGGGAACAGCTACGCCGATATTGTTAATGGTCGCCGAGGCAGCCGTCCCCGCAGTTACCTTCAACTCCAAAACGATATCTTGCCCAATAGCCGCGGTTTCCGGTGTTGCCGTGAGCTCGCACTTCAAATCCGGAGGAGGCGGAGGAGGCGGCGGCGGAGGTGGTGGCGGGGGCGGCGGAGAGCCTCCGCACTGGGCGCCAACTGTGATTCCGCAGATGGGAGTATTCCCGTTTTTTGAGCTGAAATCGTTGAAAAAAGCGATGACTGGATCGCCGTCCGTGCGCGCATGGAAATTCGGGCCCGTAATATTGTCATTCTCGTCGATCCCAACACCCGTCATCACGCCTACGAGTTTGAGGTTGGCACCGTCTTTAACGAACGTAGGGCCACCCTGGCTCCCAGGGCAAATGAGTGCGCCGCCCGTCGGCAGTTCGGAGCTGAATCCCGCTGGACGCACTTCCGAAATCTTCGAAACTCCGCTGCGCAATTTTCCATCAGGCGCACCGTTGCCGGGAGAGTAGCAACCGAAACCCAGCATTAGGATGTCTTGCCCCATCGCGGGAGTTCCGCCGATAGAGACGAAGTCGACACCTTGGATTTCTTCCGTCGTAAATCCGAGAGCAACGTTATGGCTCGCGACAGTACTGCGTTTTAATTTCGCGGTGTAGTTCTTGCCATTAATCTTGACCGCGATATTCGCTCCATCCCCACCGCAGAACGAAGCTGTGATGATGGTGCGTGGACCGACGACGGTCGCTGTGCAGAAGTTTGTTGCAGCTGTTGTAAGGGCTACGGGTTTCCAGAGCGAAGGGTCGACTTCCGTCCCCCCGACGAGTGTCGGGCGGATGGGGCGCGCAGCGTGCGCCGCAAGAGCGGTCACTAGCAATAAAGCAGCGAAGGCTTTTTTCAAAGTTTCCCCCAAGTCAGTCTACAACCCGGCCCCATTCTAACACGCCGAGGGGGGAGCTAAAGCGCCCGAAAAGGGGCGCCCATAGCAGCTGTTAACCGATTTGAAGATTTGTAGACAGTGGCAGCGACGCGCCAAGTCGAACGGAACCCAGGGCCCAGGCCTCTAGACGCCCCACAAAAGCATCCCAGAGTTCAGCCTCGGTTTCGATAGCGCGCGCTCGGAGTTCGGGCGCGAAATCGCCATGGCCAAACGATTCGCTGTGGCCTTTTTCCTGCGCGAGAATGCGAGTAACAATAGAGCGCACGCCGGCGCGCTGGGTATGTTTTAAGTACAACGGGTAAAGTTCTAGAACCCGGCGCTCAATCACCCAAGCAACGACAGGGTAGCTGTAACCGCTACCTTCTAAGACGCTAACGCTGTGATCCAAGCGCTGGAAATATTCCCAACCGGCTTCGGTGAGCGGGTTCGTCGCCCAACCCTCTTCGCGATCGCGGACCAGGGAGCGCAACAAAAAAGCGTGCGACGCCTCTTCCATGATGTGCTGAAGCACTCCCGTATTCACGCGCTCGAAGGGAACGGCCTTTACGATTTTGCGGCAACCGGCAAACTCGAGCTGGGACAACATCTCGAGCCAGACAT
The DNA here is from genome assembly GCA_019750655.1 of bacterium. Lineage (GTDB taxonomy): Bacteria > Bdellovibrionota > FAC87 > UBA2466 > UBA2466 > JAIEOG01. The sequence continues at coordinate 2,377 of JAIEOG010000255.1, read as the reverse complement.
CTTCTTGTTCTGTATCCTGGCAGATCGCCTCAAGAACACTTTCAAAGCGAGATTCAACGCTCATCCCTCACCCTCCACCTCGGCGTATAACACGTCGAAACACCGCTGCAAATCTTCCAGCGAAGAACAGTACGGAGGGATGACGTAAAGCGCTTGCCCCATCGGACGCAACCAGACGCCTTTCTCCCAAGCGCGTTTGGCAATTCGCCAGCCCGCGGAGTTTGCAGGCTCAAACAAGGCACGTGTCGCTTTGTCTCGGACGAGTTCCAGTGTCCAGATCATCCCCAAATGCCGAACGTCGCCCACCAGCGGTAAAGCGCGGAATCGCTCGGCTTGCCCTGCCATAAACTGAGAAAGCTCTTGGTTTCGCTCCAGCACCCGCTCCGATTGCAACAACCTCAAACTCGCCAAAGCAACGGCGGCGCTGAGCCCATTCCCGGTAAAAGTGTGGCCATGAAAAAATTTCACTTTTTCCCCGCCACAGAAAGCTTCAAAGATCGCTTGTGTCGCAACCGTTGCCCCCATGGGCAACATGCCGGAAGTAAGCCCTTTAGAAAGACAGACGATATCTGGCCGATTGCGCAGTTGCTCATAAGCGAAGAAAGTTCCCGTCCGGCCAAACCCCGTGAACACCTCATCGAAAATGACTAGTACGCCCTTTTGCCGACAGAGATCCATCAGGCGATCGAGGTACTCCGCCGGGTAAGTTACGAGCCCTCCCGCTCCCAACACCAGCGGCTCGACGACCAGCGCCGCGATGCGATCGCCTGCTTCCTCGAGGTGGCGCTCAGCCTCCGACAAACAAGCGACGCCGCAAGCGGGGTACGTCTTGCCCAAGGGGCAGCGGTAACAATAAGGCGCCGTGCTTTTGCGCGTGGATAGCAGAGCGGAAAACACTTTATGAAACTCATCGATGTGGCCTACGGAAATCGCACCCAAGGTATCGCCGTGGTAGCCGAGTTCCAGAGAAAGGAATTCGCGGCGCTGTGGCTGCCCCTGGCGGTGCCAGTACTGCAAGGCCATCTTCAAGCCCGCTTCAACCGCGGTTGAACCATCATCGCTCAAAAAGACTTTACTAAAGGGCGCGCCCATTTGATCGAGCAGCGCTTGGCAGAATTCCAAAACTACGGGGTGCGCATGGGGGGCGAGCAAGATCTGATCTAAAACGCGCGCTTGTTTCTCCAGCGCTTCTACGAGCGCTGGGTGGCTGTGGCCGTGGAGGTTGCACCACCAGCTACTCGTTGCATCGAAATAAGCTTTTCCCTCAGCGTCGTAAAGGTAAGCGCCGTGGCCTTTGGTAATCAGCGCGCGAGGACCCGTTGCTGGAACCGCCGTGTACGGGTGCCAGATAGGAGAAGCCTCAAGACTGGGGAGAACCGCCATAGCGGTTAAACCGGTATCGGAGTCACGCCAAAGAGTTTGCGCAGGCGTGGGTGGCAGCTCACTTGAGCAACCGCTGAACGCTTATCTTCCGACAGCGGAATATCGGCGAGGATTTCCGTTTTGCCGAAGTGGGTAATGCTATCTGCATTGCCCAAGGTGCCTTTGGTTTTCGTGAGAATTACGCCGAGCACCTGAATATTTTGAGCGCGGCACGCTTCCAGAGTAAGCAAAGTGTGGTTGATCGATCCGACACGATCTTCCGCCACAAGAATAGCGGGCAGGCCTAAGCGCTTAATCAGATCACGTTGAGTATCTTTGTCGTTCAAGGGAACCAACAAGCCGCCCGCACCCTCAATCACCAAGACGCGATCGCGCGGGCGCGATTCAAAAGCGGAAACCAAAGCACTCATTTCCACTTGTTTGCCCCATTTCTGGGCAGCGTGGCGAGGTGCAAGAGGTTCAGGAAAGCGGTAAACCGGATCCATAAAGCAATCGGACCCCAGCTCCGTGATGGCCTGGACGTCATTGGTATCGTCGCCCATAACGGTGCCGGTTTGCACGGGCTTCCAATAGCAGGCCGCGTGAGTGCCGTGGAGGAGCTTTAAGATCCCCGCAGCAATAACCGTTTTGCCAACGTTCGTATCAACACCAGTTATGAAAACGCCGTCCATTGTTTCACCAATTCTCGAGCCATCTGCTCTGTCTGCTGTTCGGTAGGGCCGAGCCCGACAGAAAGGCGAATCCTTTCACTGCCTTTGGCTACGGTGGGGTACCGAATTGCGCGCAAGTCCCACCCAGAATTTCGCATAGATTGCGCAAATCTTAAAGCCCTATCGTTTCCGGCCAGCGGCAGGCTCAAAATAGGCGATAAAGGCCCCCACTCGCCCCTCACGGGCGCTAAAGGAACACCCCCCTGGGAAAGCACCGCTCGGACCTTTGCGATGCGCTGGAACAAGGCCTGGCGCCGCTCCTCGCCTTCGTCTCTCAAGATAGC
>JAIEOG010000334.1 GCA_019750655.1 bacterium | reverse complement strand
CGCAAGACGAGGTAATACCAGCGGTACAGACGCGTAAACTCTACCGTCGTTAAAAGACGCGAGGTGCTGCGCTTACCAGAAGGGATGCGGTCTTCCAAGAGCTGGCAAAGGCGTGGGTCTTTCTTAAAGCGTTGGAGGCGGACGAGATCGCGGAAGTGCGCAGCTTCTGTGGGATCAAACCGAAAATACCCGACGAGAGATTCCGTTAGCTTATCGCCAGGGGTGCGCTGCCCTTGCACGACTTTGGTGATGGACGAAGTAGTCTTCAGCCCAAGACGCTTTGCCCACGCTCCGTAAGACCAACGCTTTTGCTTACCCTGCATGCGCCGCGCATGATCGACGAGGAACGCGCGGTAGTCGTTGTACTCGTAGACACTCACTTATCGTATCCCAGGGCGGTCTTTAATCTTTCGAACTCCGCTCGGATGTCCTTGGTTTGTTGATTGAACCACTGCTCGAACTGCGCATCGGTGCCGGCGTATTTGCTGCGGGCGTATTCATCTACGACATAGTTCACTTGCTCGAGGTACTTGCTCCAAGCTCGCCCATCCCGCGAATCGCGCACGCTGGCGTGGTAGTGAATCAGATTAAATAGCCGGTGCGCTTCGAAGTACAAAAGCTTCGCCCGCGCGGGGAAGTCCCGCGGGCCTGAAGGTGTAACCTTCGGCGGTTCAAAAGTAAGCGCGACTTTCTTTTGCTTGTCGATATTCGCACGCTGTACGAGCATCTTGCTCAAATAGGCATCGAAGATGGAGGCAATTTCTTCATCGGTCGCGCCCGGCCAGTCTTTGGCACGGTTGAAGTTCTCCATCAGGGGCAGGTTGTGGCGAAGATCGGTGATGAAGCTTTCGCCGTCACTATGGGTCTTTAGATCCGTTTCCACGATGCGGATCATTTCTTTCGACGCTTTCGCCATCTCTTTACCGCGCCGAGCGAAATCCAGACGGTACGCATCGGTCGGCAAGGATTGCACCGCGACCCCCTCGCGGAGCTTCAGCTGGTTGGATATCCCGCGGTTGTCGTCGTTTCTTTGAATAAGCCCTGCGTGGTACGCGTAGCGCAGGAGTTCATGTGCGATATCGCGCACGACGGACTGCGGGTAGAGCTTTCCTTCATAGGTCACCGCTTTCCACGCGGCTTCGTCCCACTGCACGGTATACGCTTTCTCATTTGCATCCCAAACGACACGCGCATCGACGGCATTCTCGCGGTTGTCGAGTAAACGCCAGGCCTCTTTCCCATCCCGCTCCCCGAGCTTCACTTTGGCGGGGCGACTGAGTTTGTCCGTGAAGCGCTCTTCCGGGAGATCTTTAAGCGATTTTGGGTCGACGGCGACAAACGGCGGACCTTTTTCGATGAGGTCGGCCAACGCGCGGATTTCCGCAGGCTCTAAAACCGCCCGGTTTTCTGGAAGTTCGAAAGAGGGCAGCAGAAGATTCTTAAGCACCCACTGCATCTGGCCATCGCTGCCATTGCCGCCGTTATTCACGCTGCCTTTTTGGACCATTTCCGGTGGCGGTTTAGAAACCGCAGGAACGGACAAGGCAACAAACCCAAGAACTAGACAGAGCAAGGCTTTCGGCATTTTTCCCCTCGTGATCTCTGTAACAAAGAGTCGCCGGAGTGGAAAGCAGGGAAGGTGGAGATTAAGGCTCAGTTCGGTAAAAAAAAAGGGGGCGGTGGCTTGTGGCCACCGCCCCTCGAGAACGCGTCGATTACTCGTCAAGGATGCGGGCGCGGTACTCTTCTAGAACGCCTGCCGGAAGTTTTTCCAAAAAGCTTCCGATTCCTTGCTCGACAGAATCCAGACCCGGGAGGATGTCCATCCGTTCCGAGTATTCAAAATCCATCATCTTCAGGTTTTCCAGGGCGCGGAAATCCCGGATCATACGTTTCTGCAGATACGCGCCTTTCTTGCGTGTTATCGATTCAAGATAGCTCGGCTCTGCAATGTATTCCTCCAGGTGGTTCATTACCCGGAGTTCAAGGGTTGCTGCGACCTTCGGGGTCTCATCCAAAGCTTTGGCGAGGAGTTCGAGCGGGTTTTCCGGGAGTTTTGCGAGCTTTTGGAAAGCCGGGAGATCGCCCGCTTGCCAGAAAGCGTTCCAGAATTCGCGCTCGCCGTTGTGCGGGAGAATCGACGAAGGGTAACCCTCCGACCGGTTGGCTTGGTACTGCTCCGTCAATTCCACGGCTTGGTACAGGCGTTTCGCAGCGATTCCGTCCCAGTACTGAGCTTCTAAATCCTTTTGTTTGTCGCCGGTAGCAGCGCGGGCTTGGCGCGCTTCGGTGTCGATGCGGAAACGCAAGAACGAGTACTCGTCTTCGTTCTCAGCGGCTTTTCCGCGCCACGGGGTGCGAATCAATTCACCGAGCGCAGCCCCACCTTCAGCTCCGCCTTTGCGGATAAGATCTGCGTAGGTCAAAAAGCCGCGTTCGCGTTCGATGCCGGCAATCAAGTCCGGGAGCAGGCTCATTTCGACGTACATTGCGAGCGCATGTTCACGGCCGTTTTCGACCTTGCGGCCCGTTCGTTTCTCATAAACGCGCAGAGCGATTTTCAGAGTGTCGGGGTCGGATTTGTTCCCTGCGTTGGTTAGGTAGTTTTTCAAGAAGCGTGCAATGGGATCCGCTTCAATCTTTTCTCGCAATTCACTGGCCTCTTTCATCAGGGCCGATGTGCGTTTCGAAACCAGGCGAGACTCCTTCTCAGGGGCACGTGCCTGGGCTGCCGCCGCCAACAAAACCATCCCGAACAAGAACTTCCGAGCCATAATTCCTCCGATGGGGCGGCGTTTTAGCAGATTTCGCGAGCTGCAGCTAGACGCAAAAAGCGTCACTCGCCGGTCCAAAAACCCAATGCTTGAGGACGAAAGAACATGCTGCGCATGGGGTGGTGGAGCAGGTCTTCGGCCAGGGTGGTTCCGGGCGTGGAAACGACTCGGGCCGCCGGTAAGGCCTGTTCTGGGCGCTCAAAAGCGCCTTTGGCAGCCCGGGTAATCTGCTTCACCAAGCCAGCGGTGAGCGGTTCGGCCGTCCTCAGAGGCACGATCCAGGCTGAGTCCAGGGAACGAGTGATATTGCCGCCGGTGGGGGTGCTGGCGCCATAGACCAGTAGCTGGGTCCGGCCATCGTCCCAAAGCCAGTAATGGACCGTGCATGGATAGCAACTGCCCGAGCTTCCCTGGGGCATTAAAACCTGTTTCAGGCCCGGGTCGACCCCTTCGAGCATCCGCGGGATTTCCGGGTTTTCGGGGGAGAGGGGATGCAACTCGGCTGGCATCGGCAAGGGAGCTTCGACCGTGCGGGCGTAGTAGCAAACATGGTCGCCGACGATAATAGACTGTCCTGCACCTTCGGTCATGTAGTTCTCGAACTTTTTCCAGAAGGTGTGGCCGACGGTGAAGAGGAACCAAAGCGTGTCGTCGTCTGCCATCTGCTCCCAGAGCTTGCCGAGAGACCTGCGCATGTAAATCTGTGTCTGCGCAGGCGACGAGCCGGAGGATGCCAGATCGCAAGCCAACCAAAGACTATTCTTCAAGTGGAAGTAGGCGCTGTAGGTGCAAATTTCGCCGGAGGCGTCGCGGTCGAAACACCGCATCAGTCCCGGAGTTTGCGCCCGATCCTCAAAGCCCTGAAGGATCTGCTTGCGAGCGGGGGCGAGGAAACGCAGGTAGTCCGTGCTAACCGCGCCAGAGCGGCTGAAGATCGCCCAAACTCTTTCGGCGTCGGTAAGGCGTGTGGGTCCGGGCTCGATCTTTACCGAATCTGGAATCGGGCCTCGCCACTCTCCGGGGCTCCCGGCTTCGAAGGTGGTTTCAAACGCACAGACTCTGTCTCGGAATTCGAGGCGGCCTGCGAGCGCATGAGAGGGCGGTGCCCCGTCGGCGGCTATCACCACAAGCCGCTTTTCTTCGCGGTCCATCCGAGAGCTTTCTTCCACACGCAAAACTCGGTGGGCGAATCCTGCGATTCTTAAGGGGCATTCAAAGAAAACCGCTTCGCGTAAAAAGCCCGCGAGCTGGCGTGCACTGTTACTCACTGAGCCACTTCTCCTCGCCGATGCCTCTCGACCGAAGCGCCTGGATTAGTTCCAAGCGCGCCGATTCCGGGAAACTGGTTAATCGGTTATCTAAGGCATGCTGCCATTTGGCGAAAGAATCGCGCAGTTTCGGAACGGATTGTGTCGCATTGCGAGCCAAAACCGATGCGGCCAAACGGCGAGCGGCGGCCGGAAGCAACACATTCAAGTCCAGCGTCGGCGCTTCGCCGCGGAATTCAATCGTTCCGCTTAGCCGCGGGCGGACGAGCTGGTAGTCCCGTAGCCCGTCGACAGAATCCGCTGCTTTAAGGGGCCCCGCTCCGCGCAGCAGCGCGCTACCCCAGCTCGTGTAATCCCAAGAGTCCATATCGGGAATTCCGATGAGTGCTAGTCCAGGGAAGCAGGTGCGGTAGAGAAAAACGCGTTCGAGGTAGGAAGAGAACGCATCCTTGCCCAAAACCGCCTCCCACGATTCTAAGAAATACTGGGCTTCCCAGGCATATAGGCGTTCGATGATCTCGGGCTGATCCCACCACGGCAATCCTCCGACGTGGAAATGCACCGAAGCGGTGAATGCCGGGAAATCGACGAGGTTTCGAGTGGAGTCGCCAAAATAGTGTGCTGTCCAAGCTCGTCTGGAGTCGTCGGTGTCCCCGCGGTGTGAATCGGGAAGGGGGTTCACTCGGTGTGCGTAAGCTGGCACTTGCGTGTGGAGCTCCAGCCGAGTGAATGCAGCCGCCTGGTGGATGTCTGCCAACAAGCGCTTTAAATGGTTTTCCAGATCGCCCAGCGAAGAAAATACGGCCGAAGAAATCTCCAAGAGGTGCGGGAAGAACTCAAAATGTAAAACGCTGCCCTCGAACGAGACTTGCCGGTGGCTTGCGTGGCCGCTCTCCGCCTTCCATCCGCGGGTCACCAAGGCATCAAAGAACGCCATGGCCTCGTCGGGAGTGCAAAGCCCTGAGGCACTCGCTAGGAAAAATTCGATTTCCAAACCCAGGGTTAGCGGCGCTTCTCGATCCAGCGGCTGGCGCGCACGGGCGGCAAAAGCTTCCGCCATGCGCCGTCCTGTGGTTGCGTCGGCAGGCGCGAGGCTGCGCGAAATCCACTCAGCACGTGAGGCGAGGGTGCGCAAATTCTCTAGGGGGGGCCTGGCTTCCATGAATCTCCCGACGGGCGAGGTATAAAGAAAGCGCCGCCGGGAATCAAGGGGTAGCCAGGCTCTCCTGCATTTCTCTTAAAATGCCCGGGCGTGCACTCCGGGGAGCCACGTTTGGATCTCTTTCAAGATTTCCAACCGGCGGGCCTCGGGAACGGCTTCGGCGAAACCTTTGACCATGAGTACCGTCTGTAACGGCAGAGGCTTTTCGCCCTCCTTTGGTTGGAGAGTGGCATAGCCGTCCGTGACGATGGGGTTGTCTTGGATATCGAGGTGTTTAATGTTCAGCGGCAATTTGTGCGGCAGTTTGGCGAGCTGGCAGCTCACCATCTCCAAGGCTTCGAGCTTCTGCCAGCTATCCGATACTTCGGAGATGGAAAAGACGCCTTCGTCGACACTCAGCGGGTTTTCGTTAAGAGTTAGCTTACGCAAATTCGGGGTTAGTACGGCCAGCCCGTTCACATTCTTCAGCATATTCCCACGCAAGCTTAGTTCACGCAGACGCGGTAACGAATAGAGTGGCAAAAGCTGCCCCACGCGCGAGATGCCTAAGTAATACAGCCCCAGGGATTTCAGCTGCACAAGGTCAGCGAGAGGGCGCAAGTCACTGACATCATCCCTCGCTCCGCCATCCCAGATTTCCAGCTTATCTAATGCCGCGAGACGCTCTGCCGCTTGCTGGCAGGTTTCTGCGCTGGTGG
>JAIEOG010000294.1 GCA_019750655.1 bacterium | reverse complement strand
GCATTGCCTGGAACGCAGCCTGGAAAAGCTCTCAACGATAAGCTTAGAACCAGTGGCTTATATACTCTAGTCTCTCAGTACGAGATCTTGTGGGCGCGAATTGAGCGGCATTTCAAGGACATCGAGCAGTTCGTATTGGACGTAAAAAACGGTGTTTACGTCGGTAATGAAGGCGAACGAGATGTTCAGTCGGATCTTCTGCTGGAAGAGAGCAATAATCTCAGTAGCTCGATCGAAATCGTCGCATTTTGGCATGGCATGCGGAATTGGCTGAATACGCAGGATCCTCTACGCCGTGTGCCAGTGTACTTGGATCTTACTTATAAGAGCTCGATTCCCGAATCGAAGGTCTTGGACAATATGGTGGCGTTGTACCAGCGGTTGGGCGGCCAACATAGCCGACTGGAAGTCTTGGATAACCAAGCTTTTCGCATAGAGGAAGTGTCTCGGGATGAGGGCCGGTCGATTCGATTGAAGATTTCGGGTGCAAACCCTTGGCCTTATTTCCACCGGGAGGGCGGCTTACACGTGTGGCCGAACCAGGAGGCGCGTGGCTCGGAGTATAAGAAAACGATCGAAGTCACCATGGGTGATTTGCCACCGGTCGACAAAGTGAATCTGCTGCCGACTCCCATCGCGAACATCCTGAATACTTCGTCTACCGTTACCCTTTCGACGGCGCAGCGCCATGTGCGTCGTTACGACTTGAAAGCTTTGACGGTTTATACGCAGGACACGGGCTCTGCTCCAGGTCCGATGCGCGCTTCGGGTATCAATCGCGGCGGCGAGATCGTTCTGACGGAGGACGGCGAGGAAGTCCAAGCCAATATCTTCCGACGGTACGCCGCGCTTTATTACATTATGTTTACGTCAAAGCAGTTGGAAGAACTCCAGCCGTTCTTGCCGGTGGAGGATAAGCCGTGAAGCAGTTAGTACTGAGCCTCGCGCTTTTTGTTTCGTGTGCCGCGCAGGCCGTCGATAGCTTGCTGGTCCCAGCCCCGCTGGACAATCCGATCGAGCTGCTTAAATGGATTGAGGAAAAGGATAGCCCTGCGATCAATCACGCTTTCATTCTTCAAGCGGATCGTTGGGAAATCGGCTTTCGGCATAAGCAGAATGAGCAGACTTATCCCACGAGATCCTATGATCTTATTCGCCGAGTAAACTACCTGGGTATCTTGTTCCGGCTTTTGCGGTCATCTGATCTAGTGATTGCCGATAAGGCGCGCGCCCAACTGAGGAAGCTCGAAATCGATGGCCTGCCAGCTGCCAAGTATGCACAGCAGAAAGAACTCCTGCGTTCTATTGTGGATGAGGGGACGGACGTGTCTGCAGCAGGGGAAGCGTCGGTCGAGATTCACCTCACCTACCTATTTTTGATTACGGAACGAGAGGGGGGCAAGACTTCCTCCGATGAAGTAGTTCGGCGAGCCTTTTCAACTTCTGTATCTGAGCTTCAGCTCGTGAGCCCAGCACTTCACCGTGCGATTGCTAACGTCCATTCCATCCTAAGTATTCGGGAGCCAAATCGGGTTGCGACACACCGGCACCGGCTTTTTGAATTGTTGCAAGGCGATGATGTTGCTACCGCGCAGATCGCATTCAATGCGCTGAGTAAGCAGTCTAGCGGCGCGCCGCTGGAGCCAGCGGAAGCCCGCAAGCTGGTCGAGGCTTGCCTCACATCGCCGAAGAATCCACTACAGATTTTGGGCCTGCGGTTTTTGAAAGACCATTCGGAACTGTCGGCTTCGCCGGAAATGGCACCCATGCGCGAGTATGTGGAGCTGTTGACGGGCGAGCCGGCCCCGGAAGTTTCTGGGTTGGCTGCATCGCTTTATCCCAGCATGCCTGTCCACGTGGCGGGTCCCCCGGCTCCGCCGCCAACGGCAGAAGAGGCTCCCCCAGCGGAATCTTCAGAGCCTGCGGCATCGGCACCAGCGACTGACGCTCTTACGCCACCAGCGGAAGTGGCTCCTACAGAATCGGCGGCTGTCGAGAAGCCACCAGCCGAGGATGCTGCTGCGACTCTAGATGAAGAAGCACCTGCCGCGCCTGTGAATGAAGAGTCACCAGCCGACGCTGCTGAGACAGATGATGATGTGCGAGATGCTCCAGAAGATCTTGGCCTCGCGGATCTGACTGCGGGGGTTTTGGACGCTGACGCTCAGGCGATGATCGATGTTTATAAGCAGCAAATGGAGCTAATTCAGAAGATTACGAACCAGCAAGTGATGCGTTCTCCAGAAGGGATACAGCAGCTGCCTGGGTTGCTGGATGAACTAGAGAAAATTTTCCCTGGTCCCGAGGGCGAACATTTCTATGCTCGTACACTAGCGGAAGTGTTGAGCCGCATCACTCGAATCGATCGATCGATTCAAACCAATGTTCGTGTGAGTAGGAAACAGATCGCAAAGCGCCTCCAGAAAGTCCGCGATGATTTGGTGATGCGGATCATTGCTCCTGCTTATCGCAATCGAACGCCGGTGGTTTGGTTCAAGCATGTTGAGATGCGGCCCCAAACAGCGAGTTTTAATCTGATTGTCCGAACAAGCAGAGTTGTGGATTCTCTTGACCCCTCTGTGACGCTGTCTCAGATGGCTTTCTCCTTCATGAACTCAGCTGGGTCTAAAGGGGCCTATCTCATGGCTAAGTACTACTGGGAGAAAAAGACCCTCGTAGTCGCTGAGAAACAGATGCTCTGGAACCTTTTGCAGTTTGCTTCGACGAACTACACCGGGCAATGGGCGGATAAGGCTAAAGTCATTTTAGTAAAAGCCACTCGAAAGTTTAAGATCGAAACCGAAGCGGATCCTTTTCAGATGTTAACCTCACCAAAGGGAAGGCTCTCGGGAGTGCGTCGTACGGTGCGCGATCCAAACCAGTCCGCACTGAGTCTGGCGCATAGTCCCTTAGTGGCGCAGCTTTGGAATGCTCACAATGTAGAGGCTAGAAACTACACGCAGCGAATTGGAGAGCTGGAGGAGTTGCGCAAGCAAATTACTTCCAGTGGTGGACGTACCACGTTCTACGTTTACAGCGCACTTTGCGGAATGTGGGCTCAGTTGGAGCGGACAATCGAAAAAAAGGCTCTTCAAGCCGATGACTTAGGACGAGGCCAAGAGTTGATCAAACAAATCGCGGATACGATTTCCAAAATATCCGCGATTGAGAATAGTTACCCGCTCTCGAATGCCATAGCGAGTGGCAAAGAGCACGGCCGGATGCGCAAGAATCTTGAACGCATCAAAGCAGGTACTACAGAAGGTGGTTCGCGCCGGGTTTATAAATATTCCGCTGCATTGCTGAAGGCAGCAAAGCAGGGGCTGGAGTGGGGAAAAGAAAAAGGGGGTGCTACTAGTGCATCTGCCGCGGCTCCCGCTTCGTCTCCGCCCGCAGCACCGCCGGCTCCCCCGGCTCCTCCGGTTGCGGCACCGCCAGTAACAGCGGCTGCTCCGATTGCAGCGGCACCGAGTTCCAGTGGTCCTCCGACGGCAGAACCACCAGTGGTAGAACCTCCGCCTGCGCCGGCTCCTCCTTTGATGGCGCCTCCGGTTGCTGCACCAGTAACCGCTGCGCCGGTCGCTCTTCCTGCGCTGCCCAAGATCGAAGGCGCGACTGCTCCTGTCTTGACCTTCGTGGATCGTCAGGTGGAAATCTCTAAGCGCTTACGTACAGGTGAAGCACTGCGGAGAATGTCTGAAAAAGCTCCGCTATCTGCTGCGGACACCATCGCAGTAATGGCGGTGCTGGTTCCGGCGTATCAAGAGCCGGCAGAACTCCAGCGGCTTGCGGGCGAAATCGTGATCAATAGTATGGACTCTCTCAAGGGAGCCGGGTTTGGCACGAAGCTCTTCATGCCGTTTACTCGCATGGTGGGGCAGCTGCAAACGGAAGAGTTGCAAGATCCGATTGCACGGGCGGCCGTGGAGGCGATCTCGGCCTTCTTGGAAGGTGGCGACTTAGAAGCTTTGCGCGCTACGTTCCAGCAGACTTGCGTTCAGGTGCTCTTAGAATAGTAAGGCTGGTATACTGCCTTCCTATGGACCTAAGAGAACTAGCCATCACTCAAACCACCGCGGGGCGCCACCCTTGGGAATCCGCACGGGCGGATGCCGTCGAGTTCTTGCTGCGGCAAGCCGGCGTGCAGCCGCAGACGCGCATTCTCGATTTTGGATGCGGCGATTCATTCCTGGTCTCGCACTTAGGAAAGTGTTTCGGGATGGAGCAGGTCTCGGCAATTGACCGTGCCTTTACTCCCGAAGTGAAAATCTCTCTCCACAAGCAATACGGCGCGCATTTGCGGCTTTTTGATTCGCTGCCAGCATTTGAACAAGCGGGCGGCACGTCGGACTTAGTTCTTCTTTTAGACGTCTTGGAGCATTGCGAAAAAGACGTCGAGACACTGGCCGAATTGGTTCGCAGTCCGGCTGTGGCGCCGGGTGCGGGGTTTTTAATTACGGTCCCAGCGTTCCAAGGCCTGTTCTCCAAGCACGATGATTTTCTGGGGCATTACCGTCGGTATTCTCTAGAGCAGATGGTAGAAGTCGCGGAAGCTAGCGGGCTGCAGGTGGAAAAGCGTTCCTATTTTTTCTCTTCGCTTCTGGCGCCGCGCGCGTTGCAAGTCGCCTTGGAGAGAATGGGCTTGAGCAAGCAGGAAGCTAAGGGCCTTGGGGGCTACACTCCAAGGAAGTTCGTGGATTCGGCTATCCGCGGCGTGCTGCTCGCGGACTTCCGCGTGTGCGAGGGGCTCTCGCGCTTGGGAGTTCACGTGCCTGGCTTATCTTGTATGGTTTTCGCTCGCAAAATGCGCAGCGTTTAAGGGGTGACGGAGCTGCTGGGCCGCAAAAGACGCGGAGCCTCTGGCGAATAGCGCACAGGCAGCTGCTTGAATGCTTTCTCACGCGAGACAAAGAAGTTGTAGTGAACTAAGTGGAACAACGCTGCAACGCCGTCTTTCCAGCTGATCTTCTTCCCTTGAATGTACGTCCGTGGGTAGTAGTGAATCCCGATTTCGAAAATCCGGGCCGATGTCTTTGCAATGAAGGCCGTCACTTCAATTTCAAATCCAAAACGCTTCGACGTTAGGTTCATCGACTTAAGCAGGTCCGCGCGGAATACCTTGTAGCAGGTTTCCATGTCCGTCAGGTAAATGCCCGAGAACAAGTTGCTTAGCACCGTCAGGAAATGGTTCACGAAGTAGTGGTAGGTGCGGTGTACCTGGGGCGCATTGTGTTTGAAGCGGCTGCCGTACACGACATCAATCTGAGCGTCGGCGAAAGGCGCGATCAGGGCCGGAATGTCGCGTGGATCATATTCAAAGTCTGCGTCCTGGATCAGGATTAGGTCGCCCGTGGCGTGTTGGACGCCCCGTCGGATGGCCGTCCCTTTTCCCTGGTTGGTTTTTTGCTCTAGCAGTAAAAAACCAAATTCTTTTTGGAGGCGGCGCAGGATACCCACCGAGCCGTCTGTCGAGCAATCGTCTACGAAGATCCATTCCCGCTCTGCAGGGCAGGGCGTGGCGAATAGGAAACGGATGACTTCTTCTAGGTGCCGTTGCTCGTTATAGACTGGAACAATGGTGGAAAGTTTCATTTAGCCTTTGGGGGACGCGTCCGAGACCCTCGCATGCCGGCTTCCGCCATAAAACGTTCGTACTGCTCGAATGACATAGTCTCGTTGTTAAGGCGGTACGTATCTACCACTTTAGCACCGTTCTTTTGCGAAAGCGCGTAGAGCTGCGCCATGAAGTCGGGGTAGCGCACCCAGAGCGTGTGCTCGGTCCGGCCGGTGAATGTGCCACCCTGGTCCAGTTTTGAACTGTACTCGTGGGAGATCCCTGCATTTATTTTACCGTCTACGGTGGATTCGACCGTGCCTTCGATGCTAAAGCGCGAAA
>JAIEOG010000041.1 GCA_019750655.1 bacterium | reverse complement strand
GGCTCTTTGGAGCAGCTTTTTGCGTTTGATTCTTCCAGCGGGACCGCGCTTAACTCTAGGCATACTAAATCTCTGAAAAAGGCTCTGGCACTAAGCCAAGAGCATACGTTTCACTTGAGCTAAATTGCTCTTATCCACCATGACGCCTTTACCGAGGCGGCGGATTTGTTTCGGGGTCTTGTGTTCGAGCAAGTGACGTCGATAAGCTTTTTTGCGTTTAATCCGACCAGAACCCATCAGCTTGAAACGCTTGCGGGCGCCGGATTTAGACTTCATTTTCGGCATGGCCGTAATCCTTTAAAATACTTCAGGCCTCTTCGACTTCTTGAGACTTCGTCGGCGTTTCATCGCCGGATTTGTCAGGGGAAGCTTTCGGCTCTGGCTTTTTCGCGGTTTTTGCACCGGGTCCGAACGTCATGGAAAGGATTTTTCCTTCCATCTTCGGATTGGCCTCGACAATACCCGAAGGTCCAACCATGTCAATGATCTGCTTGATCAAAGCATAGCCAAGATCCGCATGGGCAGCCTCTCTTCCGCGGAAGCGGCAGGAGACTTTCACTTTATTGCCTTCCTCGAGGAAGCGCAGAATGTGTTTCACCTTGAAATCGATGTCATGGGTGTCCGTTTGAGGGCGGAACTGCACTTCTTTAAGCGTCGTAACCGCCTGATTTTTCTTGGCGGTTTTGGCTTTCTTCTTCGCTTGGTACTTAAACTTACCGTAGTCGAGGATTTTGCAAACGGGCGGCACGGAGTTCGGCGAAACTTCTGCCAAATCCAGGCCCGCGGCCATGGCTAATTCAATCGCTTTTCGGGTTTCCATCACCCCGAGCTGAGCGCCGTCGGCGCCAATCACGCGGACTTCGCGTGCGCGGATGCGGTGGTTGATGCGCAGCCCATCTTGTGGGCGGGACTCGGGACGGAAACGTGGGTTAAAGGGGCGAATGGCGACTTCCTCCTAAAGGGTTTTAGCCAGCCTGGCTCCCGCCGCGCGGCTCAATTGCCGCTTTCAGCTGGGGTTCCAGATATTTATGTAACTCGTCAAAACTCATGGGCGGTAAGTTCTCGCCGCTGGATTTGCGCACGGTCACCGTGCGGGATTCCATTTCTTTTTGTCCCAGAACCACCATAAAGGGGATCTTTTGGACCTGGGCTTCTCGGATTTTGTACCCGAGCTTTTCGTAACGCAGATCGGTTTCTGCGCGCACTCCCCAGTTTTGTAAAGTGGAAGCGACTTCCTGGGCGTAGGCCGTTTGATCTTCGGTAACGCCGATGACCTTGGCTTGAACCGGACTCAACCACAGTGGGAAGTGGCCGTTGAAATGTTCGACGAGAATCCCCATGAAGCGCTCGAGGCTCCCGAAAATCGCGCGGTGGAGCATGATGGGGCGGCGAGTGCTGCCGTCGGTGTCGACGTATTCGAGTTCAAACCGCTCGGGCAAGTTGAAGTCTGCCTGGATCGTTCCGCACTGCCAGTAGCGGCCAATGCTGTCTTTAATGTGGAATTCGATTTTGGGTCCGTAGAAGGCGCCTTCGCCGGGTAGCCATTCAAACTTCAACCCCACGGCGTTCAGATTCCGTTCGAGCGCCTTTGTGGATTGTTCCCAGATCTCAGCTGTGCCCATGGATTTTTCTGGGCGCGTCGCTAGGCGCACCAAGATGTCGCGGAAGCCAAAGAGTTTGTAGATGCGGTAAGTATCGTCGATAACCGCGCGCACTTCCGAATCAAATTGGTCGGGTGTGCAGAAAATATGGGCATCGTCCTGGCTGAACGTGCGCGTGCGCATCAAGCCATGGATCACGCCGCCGCGTTCGTAGCGGTGTAGACGAGAAAACTCAGCGTAGCGCAAAGGCAAGTCGCGGTAGCTGTGGAGCGACGTTTTGAAAAGCGCTGCGTGGCCCGGGCAGTTCATGGGCTTGAGCGACATGGTCCCTTCGCCCTCACCGCCGGGATCGGTCAGGAACATATTGTCTTTGTAATAGTCCCAGTGGCCGCTGACTTTCCACATTTCGGATTGCATCAGCTGCGGGCAGATGACTTCTTGGTAGCCGCCTTGGTTCATCTGCTCGCGGATGAATTTGGCGAGCAGGTTGAAAAGCAAAGTGCCCTTGGGCAGGTAAAACGGCATCGCCGGAGAAATCGGCAAAAAGGTGAATAGCCCCAGCTCAGGGCCCAGCTTGCGGTGGTCGCGTTTGCGGGCTTCTTCCAAGCGCGTTAGGTACTCGTCGAGATCTTTTTGGTTCGCGAATGCCGTGCCGTAGATGCGCTGGAGCATCTTGTTTTTTTCATCGCCGCGCCAGTAAGCGCCGGCGACGGAAAGAAGTTTAAATTTGCCCAGGCGTTCCGTGTTCGGCACGTGAGGGCCCCGGCAAAGATCGGTGAATTCGCCTTGGTGGTAAACGCTGACAGTCGCTTCGCCGAGATCGCGGATGATTTCCGCTTTGTAGTGCTCGCCTTGTTTTTCGAAGAAGGCGACGGCCTTTTCCTTGGGCCATTCTTCGCGGCGGATATCGAGCTTGCGGGCTGCAATTTCTTCCATCTTCTTCTCGATGGCGGGCAAGTCTTCAGGTGAGAGTTTCTTCTCGCAATCGATATCGTAATAAAAGCCGTCTTCAATCACAGGGCCGATGGTGATCTGCGCCGTGGGAAAGAGCTCTTTAATGGCTTGAGCCAATAAGTGCGCAGTGGAGTGGCGCAGGACTTCGAGCGCCTCCTTAGAGTCACGCGTAATGAGCTGCAGCTTGCAGTCTCCCGGAAGTGGCCGGGTGAGATCGTAAACGACATCGTCCACCTTGGCGGCAACGGAGGCTTTCTCCAGACGCTGGCCGATGGAAGCGGCAATCGCCTGCGCGGTCGTACCGGCTGCGACTTCACGAACTGAACCATCGGGCAAAGTAATGTGCAGAGGCTTCATAAAGAAAGGGAGCCAAGCAATGGCGGGTGCGAGACCGTCATGAGTGGAGGGCTAATAGGGAAAAACGCGAAACTAACATTCAACCCATTAGATAATCCCGTGCGGCGCCCTAAAGCAAGGCAGAAAATCTGGGGGCCGGGTGCCTAGAATCTTTGGCAGGCGAGGTACTGGTAGACCCCACCTTTTATGGAGGTGATGGGTTCGTCACTATCGGTTAGCCACGAGTAGACCACTTCTATGACCAGGCTATCGGATTTTGAGTGGTACCGGATTACTTCATGAAGACTACGGCCCTCTTGGCCTAGCGCAGTTCTTTCAAGCACTGTGTGCTGCTTATCCCAATTGAAATAGGTTGGATGGGAAGGCGCTCTGTTCACGAGAACACCGGCTACCAAGGAGAAGTCGTACCGCTGCCAACCCTCTTCTCGCAAATCAGGGTAAGCCTGAAAACACTGCCATGCGCGAGCCAGGTTGAATGTCTTAGCCGTTTGGGGAGTCGGGACGGTGGCTTCCGAAAAAGTGTCTCGCCACTGAAGGTAAGTGGGCGGCTGGGTTGCGAACACTGGGCTGGCCAGACTACCCACTAACAAGAAAAAAAGAGTCTTCATTCGCCTGCTCCTTAAACGTAGGTTAGCCACTGGCTGAAGGCTGCGTTCTCTCCGCGGACCGCCTTGAAGAACTGGTCCGTGATCATTTTAGTGATTTCACCCGGGCGGCCGGTGCCGATGCTATGCCCATCGACTTCGCGGATGGGGCAGACTTCCACGGCCGTGCCGGTGAAGAAGAGCTCATCGGCCAAGTAAAGCTGGTTGCGGGTGATCGCCTGCTCGACGACCTGGATCTTCATGGCCCGGGCAAGCTGCATGACGCTGTCGCGCGTTATCCCGGGAAGGATCGCTCCCTGGGGAGGCGTGTAGAGAACGCCGTTTTTCACCATAAAGATGTTCTCGCCGGAGCCTTCGGCGACGTAGCCCTGCATATCGAGCAAGATCGCTTCGTCCAATCCATTCAAAGAAGCCTGGCGGCGGGCGAGCGCGGAGTTCAAATAGCCGCCCGTAAGCTTCGCCCAAGGCAGGCCGGTAGAAACATCGGGCCGCCGGTAGCTCGAAACGCCGACACGGATACCTTTAGAAGCGCCTTCATCGCCCATGTACTTGCCCCACGGCCAGGCAATGAGCGCGACTTCCGCCTTCGTCCCAGCAGGCATCTTCAACCCGCGCAGCTGATCGCCGACATAGGCCAAAGGCCGCAGGTAGCACTCCTTAAAACCATTCTTTTGGATGATTTCTTTGGACGCAGCGATCCAATCAATACTGGGATCCAATTCCAACGCGAGTGCTTTGCAGGAGTCGTATAGGCGTTTGTAATGCTCTGTGGCGCGGAAGATCGCGGTGCGGCCATCCGTCGTCTGATAGGCGCGGATACCTTCGAAGGCGCCCGTTCCATAATGCAGTGTGTGCGTGAGGACGGAAACTTTTGCTTCGCCGTAGCGCAGCATTTTTCCGTTGAGCCAGACATAAGAAATTTCTGATGAGTCCTGCGACATGGTGCGTCCTCCGATGGTCCTGCAGCACAAGGTATTGCCGTTAGGTTTGCTGGTCAATGCCGGGTAGTTACCCTATAATGATTAGGTAGCCGCATTTCTCTGTTTCCCATCATTTTTATGAACAAACTGATTCGAACCACGGCTTGGTTTGCCTTTCTCCTTATGGGGATCGCTTGCTTTTACCCTCAGCAGGCAGCGGGGAACATCATTGAGGATCAATTGGCCGAGATCGGCCAAGTTCCCAATGAGGAAGTGGTGGTCGTGCAGCGCAAGTACACGCGCAAAAAAGGCCGCGTGGAATTAACGCCCGTCGCTTTCGGCGGCGTGCCTTTCGGAACAGTCCGCCGCACCTTGTTTGGCGGCGCGAGCGCAACGTTCCACTTGAACGATTGGTTCGGCATTGAAGCGCCGTCGTTCAACTACACGAAGACTTTTTTCAGCAGCTTTACCGACGATATCAACTTGTCCGAGTCGGCCAAGATTAACGTCGATGAGCAGCGGCTTTTGTTTTTCCTGACGGCGGGCATGCAGTTCACGCCCTTCTACGGAAAACTTTCGACTTTCTCGCGCTACATTGCGTACCTCGAGCCCTTCTTCTACTTGGGCGGCGGTCTCGCAAAAACGGAAAGCGCGAGCTACCTGACCGTTGTGCCGGGTGTTGGTTTCCGAGTCTTCTTCAAGGAATGGTTTTCGCTGCGGTTAGATCTGCGCGATTACATTTACACCGAAGTAAATGGGGGAGTGTCGAGGCTGAGGAACAACTACGCCTTCACCATCTCGCTTAGCTTCTGGCTCCCCAAAATGCCGTCGAACTAAAAGGGTCGTTTAATGATTAGGCCTTTGATTGCCATCACATTGCTGGTGTCTGCCCCGGCTTGGGCAAAGAGTGCGGCGCAACCGCGCCAATCCGCGCTGGATCTGGGCAAAGCGCAGTACGACCGCGGTCGATTCGCGCGGTCCTTAGAGTTGTTTGGCCAGGCCGTCGCTCAGGAAACATCCGCATCCGATCGTAACCAAGCTTACTACTACCAAGGTTTGGCGTTGTTCGAATTGGGCTTGTACTACTCGGCTTACACTTCCTTCCGCAACGTGCTGTTGACCGCAGACGCCGGGAACAAAGGCATTTACGACAAAGCGATCCGCAATACGGTCCTCATTACAGACAAGCTCAATATGGTGGATCGCATCGGCAAAGCTTTGAATGACCTGCCGAATGGATTTATTTCTCCCGGCGCCAGCGCGCACGCGAACTACGCCATCGGCACCTACTTCTTCAGCCAAGGCGACGATCGCAAAGCCGCGAGCCATTTGAAATCCGTGCACCCCGAGAGCCCATTCTATTCCAAAGCGCTTTTCTTGCTCGGTGTGGTCGCAACGCGCGAAAAGAACTACTCGGAAGCGATTTCGAATTTCGGCA
>JAIEOG010000165.1 GCA_019750655.1 bacterium | reverse complement strand
TCTCACGCTCTTTCAGGGCAAGCGGCGTCGCGAGTAGGAATTTGGGCGGCTGGTTTTTTTCGCGGATGGGCAGCACGAGAGCCAATGTCGCAGTGGCGCTGCCGTCGGAGGCTTCCAGTGTCGCAGTGGCCTGGGGAGCGCTTCCCAGAACAGGCGAACCGGTGAGTTTTTTTCCGACGAGTTTCAGCCACGGGGGCGCATCTTTCAAAGTGTATTGGAGAGTGTCGCCATCAGGATCCGTGGCGATGGGAAACGCGGCTTCGAATTTCTTTTCTTCCAAGCCCTCGGGTAAGGCCGCCTTGGAGTCCGCGAATGCCGGCGGGCGATTGCCGACTTTCACTTCGATGATAGCCGTGCTTTTAAGCTTCCCGTCGCTTGCTTCAACCGTCCAGGTTTGGGAGCCGGAGTCTTTTTTTGAAGGGATGCCCTTGAAGACACCTTGGGAATCAACCTTCAACCAAGTGGGGCCTTTTCCCACAAAACGCAGGGTGAGCGGTTTTCCCTCGGGATCTTGCACGGCCCCTTCGGGCAGGCGCGCTTCAAAGACAGTCGTGCGCCATGCGTCTCCTAGACTGAACTGAGGGGAGGACCACTGGGGTGGTGTGTTGGGTGTGGTTTCAGCTGCGAATCCGAGCTGCGAAACGAGGAGTAATAACGCGATGCGCATGAGTCTCCCTATGTCTGCTTGAAGCAGATATTATCGCAGATTGCGTGCCGCGTTGCATTGTGCGCAGGGTCTAAAGCTGTTTCACACCGCTTTTTCTTTGCGAGCGCATTTGCTATGTTCTCGAGCGGGGATTGAGGAGGCAACAGCATGGCACGCAAAGTTCCACTGCATCAGTACGACATCAACGTTCCAAATATTTACTGCAACCCGGATCCATCTTTTCTTTATGAAGAGGCGATCCGCTTTGATCCAGGATCGGTGATTACAAACACCGGCGCGCTGGTTGCGTACTCCGGCGAGAAAACTGGCCGAAGTCCCAAGGATAAGCGCATCGTGGAAAACGCCAAGAGCGCGGACGATGTCTGGTGGGGTTCGGTCAATATCAAGATTGATGAACACACCTTCCTGGTGAACCGTGAGCGCGCGGTGGATTACCTCAATACGCGCCGCCAGGTTTATGTGATTGATGGTTTTGCGGGCTGGGATCCACAGCACCAAATCAAAGTGCGCGTGATCTGCTCGCGTCCGTACCACGCTTTGTTCATGCACAATATGCTGATCCGCCCGACGGCCCAGCAGTTAGAGACTTTCGGAGAGCCGGATTACGTGATCTTCAATGCCGGCCATTTTCCGGCGAACCGGCTCACGCCCTATATGACGTCTAAGACCAGCATCGATTTCTGCTTCGAACGCCGCGAGATTGTCATTCTCGGCACCGAATACGCGGGAGAGATGAAAAAGGGCATCTTTACGGTCATGAATTACCTCATGCCCAAGCAGGGCATTCTCTCCATGCACTGCTCGGCGAATGAAGGGGTGAAAGGCGATGTGTCATTGTTCTTCGGTCTTTCGGGAACGGGCAAGACGACGCTTTCGGCCGATCCGCGCCGCAAACTCATTGGCGACGATGAGCACTGCTGGACGGATTCTGGCGTGTTCAATATCGAAGGCGGTTGTTATGCGAAGTGCATTGGGCTTTCGAAAGAGAGTGAACCTGAGATCTACGATGCCATTCGCTATGGGGCGCTCTTAGAAAATGTGCTGATTGATCCCGTGACGCGCGAAGTGCGGTACGGCGACGCTTCCATTACGGAAAATACTCGGGTGAGTTACCCGATTGAGTATATCCAAAATGCGAAGGTCCCGTGCACAGGCGGTAAGCCGCGCAATGTGATCTTCCTCACGGCAGACGCTTTCGGTGTTCTGCCGCCGATTAGCCGACTCACGCCAGAACAGGCGATGTACCACTTCATCAGTGGGTACACCGCGAAAGTGGCGGGTACGGAAGTCGGCGTGAAAGAACCCGAAGCGACTTTCTCCGCATGCTTCGGAGCGGCGTTCATGGTCTGGCACCCAAGCAAGTACGCAGAGCTTCTTGCCGACCGGATGCGCAGCTCGCAATCTAGCGCATGGCTCATCAACACGGGTTGGACGGGCGGCCCGTATGGCGTCGGCAAACGCATGAAACTCTCGCACACGCGCGCGATGATTGATGCAATCCACTCTGGGGAGCTCAATTCAATGCCGTTCGAGACGGATCCGGTTTTCGGTGTGGAGATCCCGCGCCAGGTGCCGGGCGTGCCCAGCGAAGTGTTAAACCCGCGCGCGACGTGGGCCGACAGCGCCGATTATGATCGCATGGCGCAGAAGCTAGCGGGCTTGTTTAAGGAGAACTTTAAGAAGTTCGCGTCAGGGGTTCGGGATCCGAAGGTGTTGCAGGCCGGGCCGGTTTAAGTCAGGGAACTCCGTTTTGGTAGAGAACTCCAGAGCTGCTCAAGCAGAAAAGGTTTAGTGGCGTTGAACTGGCTGCAGCCGCCGCTATGTTTTCTCCAATGAGCACGTACTTGCAGTATGTGCTGGCCGCTCCTGAGATCTCCAAAACGTCTAGCACCTTAGAGGGGGAAGGCGTGATGTCGTCGATGGCTTCTAGTCCTCCCCAATCTCCCGCAGGCAGAATCGGGGTATAGTTGTTCCCCGCGGTATTGCTGATCAAGTAGAACCACCGAGCCGTTGTACTCGGGTCTTCAGCAACAAAGGTACTTCCGCTCGGCAGAGTGCGCATGAAGACGGGGCGTCCCAATGGGACTGATTTGGTTAGCGATACCTCAGACATGCTGTCAGGCATCGCTGAAGACCCCCGGTAGATTCCATAGGTTCCAGCCAGATCAGTTCCTACAAGCACGTTGTTCGCGTTGACAAACGCGGCAGAAAGAACATTGGAAGAAAGGATGCCGCTCTGGAAAAGCGCCGTACCGATATTGCCTGAGTTGTAATGCCGCCATCCCATCTCAGTTCGCACCATATCGGCGTAAGGGTCCAATTGGATGCGTTCATAAAAGGTCGTGTAATCAGTTTCCACACCCGTTAATCCAGAGGTCCAGTCTACAAAAAGCGCAGGTGTGCTGGAGGCGGCCTGGAAGTCCCCATAGATTCGCGCCCCATTCGGCGTCCGCCCGAGAGCTACCGGCGACCCGGCGTAGTCCTCGAATACAAATACCGTACGGTTATCCGCATGAGAAAAATCGGGGATGTGAGCCGCGATAGGTAGGTTGACAGGATCGTAACCCGTAAGAATCACAGACTGCGCCCCCCCTTCATAGGCGAGGTCTATGGCAGTGACTTTTTTGAATCCCAAGTCACCTACTAATTCCTCAAAGGCGACGTCTCGATTTCCGAGGGCATCCACTCGAACAATCCCGACTTGCGGCACGGCACCCGGATAGCTCGCGTCCTTGGGGGCAAACTTATTGAAAGTGCCGAGAACGAAGTAGTGTGTCCCATCCGGGTCTGCCTTGATCTGCTTAATGGCTCCGTCTGTCTTAAAGGCAAACCACGCGCGGTAGGGGAATTGGGCGGTGTTAGATAAGCCGCTCCCGTCTGAGCTTTGAACAGTGAGATTGAAGGTCCCTATCGAGGAATTCTTTACAGTAAGAGGTAAAGTGGCGGTCTTCCCTGCAGCTAATGTCAGGTTTACGCCATTCCCTACGGCGCTCCCAGTGCAATCGTTTGTCTGGTAGACGTTCAGGCCTGCCACGTTCACCACTCGGACTGTCAAAGCGGCGTGATCGTAAGGAGCTGAAACGTTCAAAGCCTCGCAGGTCCCATCGCCAATTACGTTAGAACCGGTGTTGCGCTGAATCTGTAGCGACCGATAGTCCAGAGTGAGGTGTGTGCCCTTGAAATTTCCGGGAGTGGTAGCAGAGGTAAGGGTGATTTCGGCACCGGACGGGTTCTTCACCCAGAAAGTGGTGGTCGCATTGCTATTCTTAGGAACTACAATAGTCGGCAATTGTAGATGCGTAGCGCTCGTGCAGGCAGCGTCGGTGTAGATCACCGACAAGCTCGCCGAGAGAGTTACATTAATGTCTCGGTTCGCGGGCTCGGTGTTGTCTGGCGTTAGAGCGATCTCAACGCAGTCCGTAGGTAGGTAGGGCGGCGTGTCTTTAGTGGGCTGAAACTTCAGGTTTACAGGAGCAGAGCCGAGGAGGTTTAAGGTTTCCTCTGGGACGCCCGAGATACCCACGGCCCGCGCGAAAATCTGTGAGGGCCCTTCTTGTACAGAGGCATACACAACGCCGCCATTTGGAAACTCTAAGCTTGTTGTCCCAGTGTTTTCGATCTCACAATCTGCGAGAGTAGAATAGAGATTGGCTCCTGAATTCTGGAAAATCTGGACATTTGCAGGGGTTCCATAGAGGGTTGCGGTAACCGAAATGCAATCGCGGTAAGCGGCTGAAACGAGTCCCGCGCTCGCCGTAGGAGAGGTGAGTTCGATGTAGGGATCCGGAACGATGCTGATAAGGCTAACGCTAAGAGATCCCGTGTCGTAGTAGTCCACGGACGAGTCATTATCATCGGCTACGAGATTGTAGGTTACGCTCGAGGAGCTCTTAAGAAAAAAGGATGTCGCTCCCGGATCCAAAACCAAAGTACTCGCCGCCGAAGCACCGCCATCGCAGTCGGACTGGTTCTCGAATAGGACAGCAGCAGCAGCGCCCGCGGATTCGGCGCTGACCGCCATAAAGTGTGTTGTGGGGCTGATGCTGGTTGTGACGTCCACTTCCACGCAAGTGTTCACATCGTTTTGGGCGTTGGTGAGAGTGATCCCCACCGGGTTGATTGAAATGTTCGAGACGACTGGCGAAGCCGCTCCGGAGATCGCCGATTCGGCAGAAACCGAGAACACGCCTTGGCTGGAACTTTTCAGGTAGAAAACAAACGGATTCCCGCTCGGAATCGTGCCACCCGTGATCGGTGTGCCCGAGGAACAAGAACTGAAAAGAACGGCTGCGGGTGTTCCCAACAAGTCAGTGGCAGTGAGATTGATACGTAGGTTGGTAGCAGCTCCCCCCGCTGTTGCGCTGAGCGCTACGCAATCTTCGACCATTGCGGGGTTGCTGCTGGGGCTGAGGTTCAATATGGACGAATTATCAAACGTGACGTTCAGAGTGCTTTCTGCCGCAGCACCAGAGGTTCGCGGGGCCGCCTTGATTGTGTAGGTGTTGGCCGTGGCTCCCGAAATGAAAAATTCCAGAGTGCCCCCGGCGGGGATGGTGTCATTCCACCCCGAAAAGGCCCCATCGGAGCAGGAACCCTTCAACACCGTGGCTGGCGCAGCTCCCAGGGTGGCCGAGAGAGTAATGTCGAAGTCTTCCTCAGCCCCATCAGCCGTCACCGTAACCCGGACGCAATCGCCGGGAGGCGCGAAGGGTGCTGCCGTATCTAGCTCCAGGGTGACCGTCGTCGCGTCGACGGTCGAATCCGTTGACCCATCAGCGTCTGCACCGTCGGAAGTTTCCGAATCGGCAGTGATGCCAAAAGATCCGGGAATGAAGCCTGTTCCAAAAGGGTTGCAAGCTACAAGTCCGGGCAGCAAAAGTAGTGTGAGCCAGAAGCGCATACGTGCCTAAAACGTCCCACAAGCCCCGTAGGGCAAAGATGTCCTATTCTCCAAGATTAGCTGGCAACTGTTCAAGAATTGTGGAGAATGGCTAGCTTGCTGGAATCACTATGAAAACGAGGAAGCTCAAAACCTCGCTAGGCTTGTTTCCGGCCCCTGCGCTTTGCCGTCGACGAAGCCTAGAAACTGTGGCAGAGTCGGGACGTTTTTCGAAAGAGGATATACAGAATGAAACCCACTGAAGAATCTAAAACTGATCGACTCCGTGTTTGTCGCGTAGCTT
>JAIEOG010000226.1 GCA_019750655.1 bacterium | reverse complement strand
AGGGCAAAACGCTTTGCATCCCGTCAGTATTCTTCGGATACCACGGTGAAGCGCTGGACTTGAAAACGCCGCTTCTGCGCTCGGTTCAAGCCATCTCTCAATCCGCCGTCGAGTTCTTGAAACTCTTAGGGGACGTCGATGCTAAATCGGTCGCTGCGACTTTAGGCGCCGAGCAGGAATACTTCCTCATCGATCGCAAATTCGCCGAAGGGCGCTTGGATCTCGTGATGGCAGGCCGCACGCTCTTGGGCGCCTCGAGCCCACGCGGCCAGCAGCTGGAAGATCACTACTTCGGCTCCATCCCTTCGCGTGCGAAGAACTTCATGGAAGATCTGGAAACGGAACTTTACCGTCTCGGCATTCCAGTAAAGACGCGCCACAACGAAGTGGCTCCGAGCCAGTTCGAATTAGCGCCCATCTTCGAAAACATGAACATTGCCAGCGACCACAACACGCTGACTATGGAAACCATGAAGCGCGTTGCAGGCCGGCATGGCTTGCTCTGCTTGTTGCACGAAAAACCCTTCGCCGGAATCAACGGCAACGGGAAACACTGCAACTGGAGCATGCAAAACGACAAGAGCGAGAATCTGCTCGAGCCCGGGCGCACCCCGCACCAGAACCTACGTTTCTTAGCGGTCTTGGCGGTCGTGCTGAAAGCCGTCCACACTCGGGCTGCCGCTCTGCGCGCGTCGATTGCCTCTCCGGGCAACGATCACCGCTTGGGGGGGAATGAAGCTCCGCCGGCAATCATCTCCGTTTTCTTGGGCAGCCAGCTGTCTAAAGTCTACGACGATATCGAAAAAGGCGTGGCGAGTTCCGCAACCGATGCGCAGATCATCAACTTAGGTGTCGCGCATCTTCCGGACATTTCCAAAGACTATACAGACCGCAACCGCACGAGCCCCTTTGCCTTCACCGGCAATAAATTCGAGTTCCGCGCTGTGGGCGGTTCGGCGAACGTCTCAGTGCCTTGCACATTCTTGAACGCGGCCGTTGCGGAAGCGTTTGGTGAGTGCACCGAGCGGTTGAAAGCCTTGCTGGCCAAGAAGCCTTCTCGCGATGAAGCCGTTATGGAGCTGGTGAAAGAACTAGCGAAAGAAACGCGCGCCATCCGTTTCGAAGGCAACAACTACTCCGATGAGTGGAAAGCTGAAGCGAAGAAACGCGGCTTGCCCATTCTTCCCTCGACGGTTGAAGCGCTGGGCGCTTTGAACGACGCAAAGGAAACCGCCTTCTTGTCCAAGACCAAGGTCTTGAGCGAGCAGGAAATCCATTCCCGCTACCATGTCGCGGTCGAACGCTACAACAAAGCCCTGGAAATCGAATTCCAGACTTTAGTGCAGATGGTCCACGGCTATGTGGTGCCTTCTATCGAAGAGCAAATCACCCGTTCTGCGGATGCTCTAGATGGCATCCGGGTAGACGCCGCGAAGAAGAAACAAGGCGAACGGCTGGATCGCTTATGCACGACCTTCGGTGAGTTGCTCACAGGGCTGGAAAAGTTCGAAGCCACTCTCGATAAAGTGCAAGGTGAGAAAGACGAAGCGAAACGCATGCACAAGCTCAAGTACGATGTCACGCCTCTGGCGGACGCCGTGCGCATCGCTGCCGACACTGCCGAAGTCGTCGTAAGCGACGATCTCTGGCGTCTGCCGAAGTACCGCGAGATGTTGTTTAATATCTCGATCTGATTACTGTGGAATCCGCGGGGCGAGGTAGAGCAGCCGCGCCGGGCCTTTAATGAAGCCGGCATGGCGCTTAGCCTCGTCCCCCGCACCCCAAAACAAGTCTGTCCGACCACCACCGCGAATAGCACCACCCGTATCCTGATCGATAACAAAACGGCCAACATCTTCCCAACCGGAAGGCTCCTCTGCTTCGGGGGATTCGAAGAGCGGCTTTTTGAACGAGAGAAACGCCAGTGATCCCTTGGGGAAGTAGCGCGCATCGACCGCAATCGTCCGGCCACTAAAGACGCCATTACCAAAACTTGTCTTCGGATCGCCTTCGATTTTCTCAAAAAAGACATAGCTGGGATTGCGGTTTAGAACGGCATCGCGCTCTTGCGCAGGTAAGGAGCGCAGGTGCTTTTCAATGGACGATAGAGTGAGTTTTTCCAGCGGTATGACGTCCGTCAAAAACTTCCCGATGGACTGGTAAAGATGGCCGTTCTGATCGGAATAGCCTAGGCGCAGGCGCTCATTCGGCAGGACGATCGTGCCCGAGCCCTGGATCTGCATAAAGAAGGCGTCCAACGCATCCACCCAAGCTAGTTCGAGTTTGCGCTTGCCCAACGCTCCCTGCTGGATCTGCGAACGGCTGTAATAAGGCAGCAGCTGATCGCGCCCGCGCGCTTTATCCCGCTGCAAGCGCCCGCGCATGGATCCTACATCTGCGAAACGATCGTCGTATTGCCCTGTCGGGACCTCCACGAGATCCGCTGGCCGGCCCAAGAGCGGAGTATCAAACTGCGCTGTGCGCACCGGGCTACCGGGAATTTCCGCGGCATAGTAGGAAGTCAAAAGCACCTCGCCCCACCGCGGCCCACCGTACACTTCGTAGAACTCAAAGCGCTTCGCAAACTCTTGGAAGAAGACCCCATCGTCCGGAGTTTGAGCCGAAAATACGACCACATCCTGCAATGCTTGGGCGTAATCCTTGGATAGAATGCTGTGCGCCCCAAACCGCATCAAAGAGGGCGGCTGTATCGAAGCCTGGAAGCGCGCATGTTCTTCCAACGCGCGCACGAGATCTGCGCGCCCAATATCGTCGGCAACATCGGGCGCTACCACTCGACGTAAAGACGTAAACCTATCTTTTACGGGGGTGCGCGTGCAGCTCACCAGTCCTAGGGCAAGCACCAGAACTAGGCTCCGAAACTTCATGGCGCACGCTCACCAAAAAGGCCCTGCACGAACTCCAAGGCGAAACGGATTCCAAAACCGGTCAGTTTCGCGGGAACATGGGCCAGCCCCTCTTCTGCTTCCGCAGCCGAAAGATCGATATGCACCCACGGCACCTTCTTCGGCACAAACTGACTGAGAAAGTACCCCGCTTCGATGTGATCGGAGCCACCGGAGATGCGGCATTGTTTGATGTCAGCGATTTCTGATTTCAAGCAGCGCCCGTAATCAGGGTCGTTGGGGAACGGCCAAACACGCTCACCACTCGCCACCCCAGCCTCCCGAATACGCTCGTACCATTTGGCACGGTTCGTATAGGCGCCACTGTAGTTCGTACCGATGGCTCGCACACACGCGCCTGTGAGCGTTGCAAAGTCCAAGATCAGATCGGGAGTTTGCTGGCTCGCCAAATGAAGCGTATCCGATAGAACCATGCGGCCTTCCGCGTCGGCATCGGTCACCTCAATGGTTTTTCCCTTCATTGTCCGCACAATATCGTTCGGGCGGAACGCATCAGGGCCGATGGCATTTTCTGCGATGGCCAGATACGCATCGACTTGCCACGGGAGTTTGAGCTGCTCTGCTAACAACACAAAGCAAAGAGCCACGGCCGAACCACCCATGTCGCCGTTCATGCCGTACATATGCTCGCCGCTTTTAATCTGCACACCGCCCGTGTCGAACGTAATGCCCTTTCCCACGACAGCGATTTTCACGGAGGGTTTCGCGGGCTGGTAGGTAATTTTCAGAATGCCCGCACCCTTATCTGCCGATGCGCGAGCAACCGCCAGAAAAGCACCCGCTCCTATTTTCTCTAGCCGCTGTAGTGAAAAGAATTCAGTCTTCAACCCCTGAGCAGCGGCCATTTCCGAAGCGAGTTTCACATAAGCCGTGGGGGTTAGGTCATTTCCCGCCAAACCACTCAGGTAACGAACTCCACTACCCGCCGCTGCGATGCTAAGCCAGCGCCGCAACACCGCATCACTCCAAAGCTGCCCCGCTGGCGGCACGAGCTCGAGCTGTGGGAGAAAGGGTTTGTGATCGGGATCCGGATCGGCGTAGTTTTTCGGCTCGAAGCGCAGCGCCACTGCGGCGCTTACAAACGCATCAGCTGCTAGAGACGCGCTCTCTTTTGTAGCCCGGAGATCCACACGGACCTGCTTTGCCCCCGCATCCTTTAAGGGCTCCAGCGCTTTGCGTGCAAGTTCGAGAACGGAAAACGGTTTAGTTTTCTTGGGGAGAAAAGCGATCACGCATCGCGTTTCCGCATTCAGATCAAACGCCACGAACTCTTCGGCCTTGGTCTTAAAGTCCAGTCGCCGCAAGTAGGCTGAAAGAGTTTTTCTCAGAGCGGGATCCAGAAAATCCGCATCGGCATCCCACGCCGCGCCCTTGGACGCCGGTGCGGGAAGGACAATCACGTACCCTTCGGCACCTGACGCGCCGCTTACTTTGGTATTGAGCCCCAACTTCCATTTCGCCAACTCGCCAAAAACTCGATAAGCCATGCCACCTCCTTAGAATCCTAACGGAAATAGTACGTCAGCCGGATTGCCATGGGGAGTTCAGAGTGAGATAATCTTCCGATGTTTCGGTTAGGACCGAAACTGTATTACAACCTCTGAAAAGGACTACATCAATGAACGCGAAACAAATCCTCGCTAGTGCCATGGTTGCTGGCTTCCTCGGTGCGAGCACTGCTGCTTTAGCTAATGACGGCAAGACTGCTCACCCGAAAAAAGACACCAAAAACGCTGCTGCTCATCCGAAAAAGGATGTTAAGAAAGATGGCGGCTCGTGCAAAGAAGGTGGCACTTGCAAAGAAGGCGGCTCCTGCAAAGACGGCGGCGCCGAAAAGAAAGCTGAATAAGCTTCTGTTTCTTAGGGGGGACGGGGCAATCCCCGTCCCTTTCTTTTTTTATGCTGGATTTTCCCGCCCTAGGTTTTGGATGCGGTCTACGCGTCCCGCACTACGAGAAGTTTCTCACTTCCCCTTCTACGTCTGTCGACTTCATTGAAGTCATCGCCGAAACTTTTATCGATTGGACCGACGGAACACGCCTTTGCTCTCGTGAAATCCTAGAAAAAGTGCGTGAGAACTACCCGGTTGCCGTACACGGAGTCAGCCTCTCGCTGGGCTCCCAAATCAACCTCGAACACTTAAAGCGCGTAAAATCTCTCTTGGATGAAATCCAGGCCAGCTGGTTTTCCGACCACCTTTGCTGGACGGGAACTCAAGGCCAGAGCCAACACGACCTTTTTCCCCTCCCTTACAACGAAGAAGCCATTCGCGCGGTCGTAGAAAACATCCTACGCGTGCAAGACTTTCTGAAGCGTCCTATCCTAATCGAGAACCTTTCTAGCTATGTGAGCTTCGAAAGCAGCGAGATGCAGGAATGGGAATTTCTTTCTGAGATCGCCCGGCGATCCGACTGCGGCCTGCTCCTCGATATCAACAATATCTATGTCAGCAGCCGCAACCACCATTTCAATCCCCAGGTTTACTTAGACTCCATTCCGTTTGAGCGCGTGGGGCAAATCCACCTAGCGGGCCATGATGACCGAGGCGATATCGTTGCAGATTCACATTCTGCGCCCGTGTGCGATGCGGTTTGGGATCTCTATGCGCAGTATGCTCGGCGCCACGGCGTGAAAAGCACACTCATTGAATGGGACGATCTCATTCCCCCATGGGAACGCCTTGAGGCAGAAGTCCTCAAAGCTAAATCCGTTGCAGAAATGAATTATGGAAGACCCGCAAAAACTCTCGCTAGCAGAACTGCAGCGCCGCTTTAGCCAGGGCATCGCGCAGCTCTCGCCCCAATGGAGAGATCTGGACGTGCCCTTACTGGATACGGGCGGAGCTTCCCTAGAAAAGCGTTTCGAGATTTACCGCGGCGGGTACCTCAACCGTATCGCGCAGTCTTTGCTCGCCGATT
>JAIEOG010000198.1 GCA_019750655.1 bacterium | reverse complement strand
TCCCCCACACCACCCACGCACCAAATCGGATCGTACCATTAAAAGTGTCAGTAAAATCAATTAGTTAAGTCATTGGAGGTGGGGGGAATCGAACCCCCGTCCGCAAGTGATCCACCGAAGCCACTACATGCGTGTCTCACTCTTAATTTTTCGCCAGACGGCTTCTTTGTGAGCCTAGCTACCGTCCAGTTATTCTCAGTATTTTTAAGTCCCCGTCGCTGAGCCGCCAACGAGAGCCGATCCCACTAAATGGCGTTTCTCTAAATCCGCAGGAGCAACCTAGAGAAACGGGCTACTTAATTAAATTAAGCAGCCATTGCGTAGTTGGCTTCGCCAATTACTATTTTGCCGCCTTTTTTACGAGTCAGCGAGCGAACTCGGCATGCGACTCCAGGCTTCAGCACCCACGTCGAAGCCAGGTCACCCCCGATTAACTGTTAGGGATTAGTCTTTAAGCCTTAATCCTTAACCCTAGGGACGTATGGGACTCTAGGCCGGGGATTCAAGCTTGTCACTTCTGACGGACAAAGTGGTGCCGTTTTGTACCCTGCCCGGGCAAGGTAAAGCCCAGCTTGCTAAACCTTGTCACTTCTGACGGATCTGGGTTACGGGTATAAGAACTCACGGGAGGGGTTATGAAGTCTTTGCTAGCCGTTTTGGGGATCTTTCAAGCCAGTCTTGCTCAAGCAGATAGCGCCCGGATCAAATACGTGTGCGCCGTAGAAAGTGGGTCGCTGGCGTTAAGAACAGTTTCAGTCTCCTCAGGAGGATCTCCTCAGTATGGCTATGCAAAGGGAGGTTTTTCAGAGTCTCCCCTTGAGCGGTGCCTTTCCTCTGCCAAGATTGCGAATCGCTCGTTAGGCGAATCTGTTTCTCAGCATGAGATCAAATATGTTTGCACTGTGGAAAGCGGCTCTCTGGCTCTTCGAGTGCTCGTGGCTTCTGGTGGAAAGTCCCATACCAGGTACACGTCTGGAAGTTTTACGGATTTTGAACATTGCGTTGGCTGGGCAACGGTAGCGAACAACTCACTCAATGGCCGCTGATCTGTTTTAGCGGTCAGCTATACCAGATTTCTTTGTCAGGCTCTTTTTCGGTCTTGAGCCGCGTTTCCACCATCTTCAGGATGGCATTGCACTCAGCGTTGGAAGGCCGCATGAAGAAGAGCTTCATCTTCTCATGGAGCTCTTGGACTTCAGCCTGTGGTAGACCGCCTCTGCGGAACATTTCCAAAACGGCAAAAGCCACCGCTCCCATGGGCCCATCGAGTTCGTTGGATGCCTTCAAAAGTTCTTCGTACAAGTCAGAGTGTTTTTCCATTCTGGAGTAAGTGTATCGAGAGCAGGGGCTTCCCGCAAAGGAGGATAGTTTTCGTCATGGCTTAACGCGTTATGGCATAGCCCCCTTTTATGCCGATAAGCAGGGATGGAGTCCCGGCTTACAACCCACGCCTATCTGTCGCTAATCACGGCGTTTTTTCTTTCGGGTTGTGGAATTGGGATCACGATTTTACCCAGCCGAACTCCCGCGACTGCCTTGCTTGTTGCCGACCCCACAGTCCTCGATTTTGGCGGTGTGGACGTGGGCGATACTTCCGACCTCACGGTGACCTTCACCAACTCGGGAAATGCGAGTGCCACACAGCTGAGCGCCGATGCTCTGGGGGCGCCCTATTCACTGTCTTCTACCGACTGCGGGGTGACTCTCGCGGCCGGAGCGAGTTGCCAAGCGACGATCACTCTAGCGCCTTCTACGACGGGCGCCGTAGACACCGTCTATAGCGTTTCCTATTCCGACGGCACGGAAACTCAGACTCTGGAAACCTCGCTGACAGGCGAGGGCACTCTCGCGCCAGTAACTTGTACGGATGGCACTCAGGGTGTTTGCATCGGCTGTGCGGACGCTACAAGTTCGGTCAATGGTTGCTCTATCTGCGATGACGGACAGGAGTCCGCGCAATGCCAGCTTTGCGATGATGGTGCCACAAATGCGTTTAACTCTTGCTACGTCTGCGATGACGGCATGACGGCGTCTTGGATAAGCGGGTGCACTTATTGCGACGACGGTAGCGGTGTTTCTCCAGGAGGCCCTGGGTGTGTCAATTGCGGGGGAAATACTTCGGCGGCTTGCGTGACTTGCGACGATAGCATGGTGGTCGGTATCGGGACGGGTTGTACGCCTTGCGATGATGGGGCCACCACCGGTGCGAGTTGCACCACTTGTGGCGATGGCAATTCGACGGCGTTTTCTTGCGAGAGCTGCGATGACGGTACCGATGCGAGCCCCCAGTACGGCTGTACTCTCTGTGATGACGGGAATACTTCCATGGCCTGCACCGATTGCGATAGTGGCGGCTCTGTGAGTAACGCGAATGTCTGCACCGCCTGCGACAGTGGAGCCGTAGGCCCTCTAGGCTCTTGCACAGTCTGCACGGATGGTTCTACGACCGCCTTAACGTGCTCCACTTGCGACGATGGTTTCACTTCCAATTCTTGCAGTTACTGCGATGACCTTCGTTCTGCCTCCTCGGTGAATGGGTGTACGGCTTGTGATGACACGACCACGATCGCTGGCGGTGGGACATGCATCGCTTGCGATAATGGGAACTCCGCCGTGGGGTGCAGTGATTGTGGCGTGGATGGAGCTCTGAATACTTTCTGCTCGGGCGATGGATCTATTGGCGATCCCTACGCTATTACCACAGTTGCCGACTTGCGCCGGATAGTCATCGATATGACCGCTGCTTACGAGCTATTGAACGATATCGATTTCGCCAATACGTACCAGTACCCCATTGGGATAAACAAAGGTTCGCAGTTTGGCGGCTCCCTAGACGGGAATGGATTCAAGATTCGACGGTTCCGCCAAGAACACAATGCCGCATTGCCTTACCCGAAAAACCAACAAACCTACATGGGGCTGTTCTCCTTCATCTGGGGCGGCCACGTACAAAACTTAACCATTGAAGACTCTATCGTGAGCTGCCCGACTGGCTCGAGCCTCGGAATGCTCGCAGCCTGGATTAATAGCGCTACAATCTCCAACGTGCATGTGAGTGGGACGGTTTCTGGCAAAGTTTCTGCGGGCGGGTTCGCCTCACGTATCATTTCTTCGGCTGTAAGTGACAGCTCCAGCTCTGCCACCGTCACCGTGGCCGACAATGCGGCGGGAGGGATTTCAGGAAGCATTGAGTCTGCGAGTGTCGTCACGCGTACTTTTTCAACGGGCGATGTTACCGGCAAACTCTTTGTGGGCGGCTTTTCGGGGACCATCGATAACGGCTGCAATGTGGAAGACTCGTATTCCACGGGAGACGTCACCGCCATGGCAAACAGCGTCACCGTGGGTGGGTTTGTTGGCGATCTTTCGGGTGCCGCATCCAGAGTTTTCGCCGCGGGCGCAGTCAGTGGCGGAACAGGAACGACGCACACCGGGGGATTGGTCGGGACCTGCACGGGAGCTACGCTAGCCCACAGCTATTGGGACACCGACACTTCGGGAATGGCCACAAGCGCTTGTGGGACAGGAAGAACGACCTCGCAGATGCAGGACCAAGCGACTTACAGCACTTGGGATTTTTCCACCATCTGGAATATTAGTCCGGGGCAGTACCCCGTGCTACGTTAGCTCGTACCCCAGTGAACCCGTGACCGTATCAGCGCTTTTGGGTCGGGATGAACTGGGATCTCTGGTATCCGTTAGCCTCGGCGGTTCGGAAGATCTTTTCCAGTTCCGTTGTGGGTAAGTCCAGTTTTCGAGAGAGAATCCAGCCGTACTTCCTAGAGGGTTCGCCAACTAAAGCCCAGCTATATTTCCCGCCGGTTTCAGCCCCGAGTCCTAGTATCCAGTAGTTGCCATCGCCAATGCCCAACCAACGCAACACTGCCAACCCGGTGAAGTTAACCACTAGCTTTGCATCGCCGCTACCGGGGACAATAGAGGCTAGGGCCGTAGCGATATCCTGTTCGGCGTTACCATCGATAGTGCGCGTGCAGGTGTTTGTTACGGAAATTTTTCCTTCCCTAGGCGCGTACTCGGCCGTGGTGTTGTAGCACGCCGTTTTTGTGGACGAAGAATTGTCCTGGAAGCGATTGGGGACTCGGTAGAGTTCATTCCACAAGCCGATGTACTTGCTTAAATCGACGCGCTCTACCGCCGCCACTGGCGGGGAGGCTTGGCTCATCGAAACAGTTACCGCGAGAAAGAAGGTTATAACTTTCATAAGTCTATTGAAACACCCGCTGGAAACTTCGTCCACCTTCTGAACTAATCAAAATAGTTCGGATCGATAATCACAAACTCCTCCGTGTCGGGATCCCAGAGAGTCCCGCAGATGGTGACGGAGAATCTTTCCTCATCCATTTCGAATTGCATTCCAAAGCCCTCGATTTCGTCGAAGTAGCGGAGCAGGGCTTTTTCCGTCAGGTTTGTCTGGAGCAGAAAAAGCGATTCCTGAAAGCGTTTCCACAAAAGCTGCCGGTGTTCCAAATCGATAGAGGAATCATTCAAGATTGCAGAAACGGTGCGGCCACGCAAAGGTTCTCCATAGCGGAGCGCTGTAGGCGTCGCAAGGCCTCGGACTTTTGCGGCGCGCACACCGTAAGGCATGAAGTTCCCCTTGCCCAGAAACTGCATCAGCTTTTCCTCGTTTTCCGCTGTCGACCGTGCGCTCTGCGCCAGCTGTTCGCGGGTGGGCAGGTCCACGAGGGTAGGGGTTCTTCTCAGTGTGTCCTGGTAGTCGAACAAGAATTCCTTCACCCAAATGGCGTGGGTAAGAGACACCCGGGCTTTGTAGTAACGCCCGTAGTACCCGTACCCATAAAAACGGGATTCCGTGACGTTCGGGGAGGCTGCTTGGGGGAATCGCGGGTCCTTCCACCCTGATGCGTTCCACTTTGAAGAAACGGCCTTTCCCGGGAGCTGTTTAGAAAACCCGGCCAATTCCTCGGCACAGGTTCCCCACCCTCCCAAGCTTTGAGAAGCAAGCAGACACAAGATTAAAAGACCGGTTCGTAAAAACATATGAGCCTCCAGAAGGGTGGTTTAGAGGCTGGGGGGTGATTAATGAAATACTATTACTGTATTGACCCTATAATAAAAAACTATTAATACGCCGGGCTATGGAGTTTCAGTACCTGAAGTATTTCGCGTCGGTCGCTCGCTTGAATAGTTTTGCGCGGGCCGCAGAAGCTTGCCACGTGTCCCAGCCGGCTCTGAGCGTGCAAATCAAGAAACTCGAAGAATCTCTAGGAACGAAGCTTCTCAACCGCAACACGCAGAAGGTGAGCCTTACTAAAGAAGGCGAACTCTTACTCCCGCGCGTAGAGCAGATCCTAGCCGAGATAGATACGCTAGCGCATTCCGCGCGTGCGCTGAGCGATCCGTGGGAGCTTCCCTGGACCATTGGGATCACGCCGGCTCTCGCCTATTCATCGCTGTTTGTGAAATTGAAAAAACTGCAGACCAAGCACGCGAGTTTTCAACCGTCTTTCCGCGAAATGACGGCGCCCGACTTGTTGACTCAGTTACGCAACCAGACGGTGGACTCCATTGCGATTCCCTCGCCCGGCGATTTTGATGCGGGCGATTTGCTTTCTTTGGAGATAGATCGCGTGCCTCTCGTCGCCGTTCGGCCGTTGGGAAAGACAAATAAGAATCTGGAATGCATCAGCGTCCACCCGGGCTGTGGTCTGCGGCCGGCGCTGGAGCAGTGTGCGCTTTCGATGGGGAGTACGGTGAGCTCGCGCCATCT
>JAIEOG010000323.1 GCA_019750655.1 bacterium | reverse complement strand
CGGCTCACGGCGTGCTGTACTGCCACGAAGGCACACACCAAGGAGAACTCTTCTTTTTGCGTCAAGGGCGCAACCGCATTGCCTCGGATTCCGCTGCAGACGTCGTGCTGACACCCAAAGAAGGCGCCTCTGGGGCCGACTTTGAAGCGCTGTGCGATGGGGCTGTGGAATTAGTGGGAACTGCACCCAATCCGTACCTTCTCAATGGCCGCGCGGAATACCGTGCGAGCCTCGTGGATTACGATGAACTCGAAATCTGCGGAAACCGCTTCGTATACCTCGCCGTTGGAGGTGAATCATGATGCCGCAAACGCTCACTGCCCCGCCTACTCCAGAAGTCAGCCGTCTAGACCGGGTGCGCGCTTTCTTTGAAAAGGCCGGCAATGAAATGAAAGTGCGACTGGCAATGGCCCAGCGTGCATTCGCCCTGGAACTGCAATGGCAGTCCGCGCGCCTCACCCCAGCTAAAGAAGCTGAAACCGCACCGGCCGCCCGGCTATCTGCCGTGGCTTTGGACTTGGAATCGAGGGAATGGATCGGGATCGCAGAAGGCCTGAGCCTGCGCGGGGATCAAACCCTGTGCCTCCGCGATGGACTACTAGAAATCCGTGTGGGACGCGAAACGCAAACCGCATTCTCCAACGACCGTGTAAAAATCGACGGAAAAGTCTTTTTGCTGAAAGTATTCCCCGAGAACCGTGGAAGCTTGCGTACGGAAAGAAAGGCCCTGGTATGAGAGTCTGGTTGTTCTTTACATTAGTTTTTTGCTTCTTCCCCGTAGCGTCGGCATTTGCGGCTCCTCCTGCGCCAGATCTCAAAGTGAGTCTGCATAGCGCTGTGGTGGACGCGAATGAGATCCAGGCAACGGTTTCTGTCCGAGGTCCGGCGGATACTAAAGTATCCCTCGCCACAACCCAAGCCGATGGCCCATTGCGCACGTCGCTGGTGCGCGCCCCGTTGGATCTTTGGATCTTGCTCGATAACTCCGCCTCTTGCGGAACCGCGCGTGTGGATCAAGCGGTTGCTGGCTGGGTGGGCCGATTGGGGAAAGAACTGCCAAGCGCAAGCCGTATCAGTCTGCTCAGCTTTCGACGAGGGTCTCTGGAAGTCATCGCGAGCCAAGTTCCTGCAGGAGAAATCCCTCGAGGCCAGATCCGCTGCGACGCTCGCGCCGTTTCCGCAGAACCCGAAAAAGCTATGGAGTACGTGCGGCAAGCGCCGGCTCTCGACGGGTTGACTCGACAGGTGTGGCTTGTGACGTCCGGTAATCTTTCTGTAGGGGATGCAGGGGTGTCTTGGTTGCGGCAGTCGGGAACAGAACTGCATGTACTGCTCTACAACCCGGCTCTCTTGCCTGTTTTAGGCCCTGTCTTAGATCGGTTGGAAACCAAACTCGGCGAACTGCTGCAAGCCGGAGCGCCTGTGATCGCGCCCGAGACTTTGCCAGTACGAACGTACGTGGCCTCCGCACATTCCCCGTTGGAATCCTCAGGAAATCTGACTCTGTTTGCTCAAGCCCGGCAGGGAGACAGCAAAGCAACCAGCGACCCATTGACCCTGAGCTTGGGAGAAAATGCACGGCCCTCGCTGCTGCGGAGAATCGTACGCATCGCGACTCTGATGCTCGGGATTGCGGCTCTGGTATGGCTCAGTGTTCGGCTCGTGCGCGCTTATTCCCCCAAGCACTGTGGCGACTGCGGCCAAAGAATGCGCCAAAGCCAGAAACTATGCGCCTTCTGTGCCATCCAGGAGCATGCATACCTCTTGCAAGACAATCCGCTGGGTGAGAAAGGCGAGGTCGCAAAGCCTCTCGTGGCGGCTATCGATGCTCCGCTGATCCATGTCGGCACCCGGCGCGGGAGTCTATTGCGTTGCCTGCCCCGTAAAGGCGTTCGTAAGGCGCACTTTTTCCAGATCGCACAAACAAGCCGTGGTGAACGGACTGCCTATCAGCTGATTCCAGCAGGTAAGCCTGTTTTCGTAAACGGTGTTGCGGTCACAGCCCCTCGCTACTTGGCAAGTGGCGATGAGATCCGCGTGGCTTCGAGCCGCTTTCAGTTTATTCAGCAAGGAGTTAGTCGTGCGTCTTAGCTTGGGGGGCATCTTTGCCCTAGTTTTAGTCGGCTGTGCAACGCCCGGAACACAGCTTCCGTCCTCGGTTCGGGGCACTCAAGAAGTGCTTTCGCTCGGCTCAGCCGGAAAAATCTTCATCGAGCAACGGTTTCGCCCTAGCCCTGATCGTTGTCGCCTCGCGCGAGTCGACTTGGCATCGACGGTACGCGGGAGCCAGGGCCGCGTTGCCGTGGAATCTCACTGCAACGAACAAGCAGGTCTTTTTCAAACCACGACAGACTTCGTACCCAAAGGCGAGTACACCATTGAACTACCGCGCAACCGCCGCCTCTATAGTTCAGGGCCAGCAGTTATTTCAGTCGAATACCGAAATGCAGACTTCAACTCCGGTGAAGACGGCTCGTTCGAAACCGCGGCCGAACTAGCTCCTGGGCAGAAGATGGACGGCGAAGTGCAGTACCACGCCGGAGATCGTACAGATTGGGTGCGGATGACCGGCAAACAAGCCTCCGTGGGCTTAGTGTTTTCGCTTCCAGAAGGTGGCCGAGCCGAGGCAGAGGCTTTCGCTTCCCTGCCCGGCAACTCGGGCGTGCGGCGCTTGGGGGCGCTGGAACCCGGCAAAGCAAAACGTTTTCCACTAGGGTCCGATGACCTGCTCATCCGCGTCCGAGCGGATGAACGCGCGCCGGGCACGGCTTACTCCCTTGCCCGTCGAGACACCGAAGCAGCCAAGAGTTCTCGAGTCAAAGTGGTGGATTGTTACCCTATCGGCTCGGGCAAAGGGCTTGCGATCTTGCGAGTCACCGAGGGCGTCGCCGTGAATGATTCGGTCGTGATTTCGGCAAGTGATGCTAGTGGCAAACGCAGCACACTGGGAAAATGCGTCGTGCAATCAGTGGATGGCACCAATGCAAGCTGCCAGCTGCCTTACTCCGAACACGCTGAGTGGGTGGATTTCCGAGCCGAGGGCGTTTACTCCGCAAAAGGGGGTTCAGCATGAACGAAGGTTTCTTCCGCGCGATTGTGAAAGAAAATCAGGACCCCGATCACTTGGGAAAAATCCGAGTCGAATACCCCTGGTTCGAGGGCGATTCTGCCGAACACCCGTCGGAATGGGTGGACGTTTGTTCGCCCTACGCCTCCGGCGGTGCGGGCTTCTGGTTCATTCCCGAAGTCGGCGATGAAGTCTTGGTTTATCTCAAACGGGGTAATCTGGATTTTCCCGTCGTCCTAGGAATGCTCTATAGCCAAAAGCATAAGCCCCAACCAACGGGCCGAGGCGGCGAATTCAATGGCAACGGCTCCAATGACTTGAAGTACCTCGCCACGCGCGCCCAAAACTTGCTCTGCTTCGACGACTCGGACAACCAACGCGGCATCTTGTTGCAGGATAAGCAAGGCCGGCGCCTACAGATTGAATCCCAGGCAGACCGGGTGACTTTAAGCGATGCGAAGAACAACCGCATTTGCATAGAGAACGGCACCATCCGCGTGCAAAACAAAGCCGGAGACGAGATCGTCATCGAGTCGGGCAGCATCCGCATCCACGCAAACTCGGTGAAGGTCGAAGCCGCAGCGAGTTTGGAATTGGGGGCTGGTGCCAGCGAGGCCTTGGTAAAAGGCCAGAGCTTCATGGCACTCTTTAATGCGCACACCCACGTCTGCAGTGGCCCGGGCGGCTCTTCTAGCCCACCCGCAACGCCGATGACTCCTGCGCAGCTGAGCACCATCGTGAAAACGGCTTAGTTTACTTTAGGAAGAGGGCTGGAGCGCGAAGACGCTTAGGGGCAAGGACTTCGAATCTGTTCCACGCCGTTGGATCGCCCGCGCGATCGAGCGGATCTACGGACTGAACGCTCCACTCGTAAGTTCCCGGCAGAATGCCTTTGAGTGGCAATTGGGTTTCTTTCGTACCCGCCTGGCGCCAGAGTTTGCCGTTCTGGCGAATTTTGACCAGGTAGCGGCCGGCGTTGTCGACTTTGCCCCAGGTCAGGACAGGATCATCGCTTGCAGAAGCTTTTGCGATGCGCTTGCCATTCTCCGGAAAAGCTTTCTCGGGAGCTTTGAGCGTCTCGAAAGGCGCTAGTTCGAACTGCAGCCCTTTGCTCACGCGCAGAAGCTG
The DNA here is from genome assembly GCA_019750655.1 of bacterium. Classification (GTDB taxonomy): domain Bacteria; phylum Bdellovibrionota; class FAC87; order UBA2466; family UBA2466; genus JAIEOG01. The sequence continues at coordinate 1,543 of JAIEOG010000323.1, read as the reverse complement.
CCCCTGTGCATCGAGCGCGCGGACACGCCAAAACCATTTTCCATCCGCAAGCTTGATATTTGCGTGAGCGACTTGCGTCGTTTGTGTGGGCAAGCTCTTCTCCACCTTGGAGAAAGCGGAATCGCGGCTTAGCTCCAGGGCATAGCGGATATCTTTTTGCCCTAACACCTGTGCCGGATCCCACTGAAACTGGAATTCCGCAGGCTCTTTCCAATGCTGGAAGCGTGTCCGATCTGTGGGAGCGGTGAGCATCAACGGTTTACCGTCGAGCACACGCAAACGCCGCCACCCGGACTCCGCCACTTTGTCAGGCCCCGCAAAGGCTGTCACACGCCAAGTATAGCTCCCATGCACCGGAGCTTTGACCCGCCACGAACCATCGCCTGGAACTTCCCACTGAGTCGGATTCGCCCCTGCCGTTTCTGCCAGGAGCTCTACGCGGTAGCGCGCTTGTATTCCGGGAACCTGCCACCGGAAAGCGAGTGGCATGTCTTGCTCCACCGACGAGTCTTCCATAGGCGATAGCAGTTCAATCTTCAGCTTTTCCGCGATCGCGATAGTAAAAGCCACCGGCTGGCTCGAAACGTTCACGCCAGGGACCTCAGAGCGCAAGCGCCAGAAATACTTTCCGGGAACCAATCCGTCCACGCGCGCCCCCAGCGACGCTTCGGAAATCTTGCTCTGGTAGACCAATGAGGAAAAATCGGCATCTTGAGAAACCTGGAGTTCCGACTGCGCAGACTCCGCAAATCCTCGGTCTGGCAAACGCCACTGGAAATCGACGCGGGTGGCGCTCGAGTGCGTTTGCAAAAGGGATTGAGGCGTTGGGCCCACTGGCAACAAGGGACTGATTTCGCTCACTCGGAAAGACCGCGTTTCAGTAAGCGCTTTCTTCCCAGAGGACAATCGCCAGTAGTATTGGCCCGCACCGAAACGCGCGAGCGTGCTGCCCGCCGCATCTAATGGCAAGCTACGCGTAGCAGATGGAATAAAACCGCGGCCGGTCGAGACTTCTAGGTGCGCTTGGCTGTCTTCGACACCTTTACCCACTTTGTCCCATTCAAAGCGCACTTCCTTCTCTGAACCGCGCACCGTGTACCAAAAGGATTGCGCAACAGGGGTGCGTAAACGGTAGTTCAAAGTTTCGGTTTTCGTCTGCCCGCCCTTTTCCACCTTCACCAAGGTATCGCCTGACTCTTTGCGCACCACGAACGACCCTTGCATGAACTGCAGCGGTACCTGACGGGGATCTTCCAAAACGACGAGGCTATTTTCACCGATTTCTAGAACGGAGCCGTCTTTGAGCCGCACGGTGGCAGAACTCTCTGCGCCCACCTGGACTGCGTCTTTTTCATAAAAAGTCGCCCCCGACTCCATACGCTGCCAGAGGAAAGAGGCAGCGGCTTTGCGGCGGACACTGTGCTCCATGCCGGTGAGCTCGGCGACTTCCACGCCCGTGCTTTGGCCCATGGGCCGGAAGAAGTCCTGGTAGAGCATCGACAGGCCGGTCACCGCTCCGCAAAGACAGAGCGCAAGAACAGGC
>JAIEOG010000233.1 GCA_019750655.1 bacterium | reverse complement strand
AAGAAGTCCGCTTCGCTATCCGCGAAGGTGGACGCACCGTCGGCGCCGGTGTTGTTACGGAGATTGTGGAGTAAAAGATGCAGACGATTATTACGATGGAATGTACGGAGTGTAAGAGCCGCAACTATACGACGACTAAAAACAAGTCGAAGCACAACGAGCGGATCGAAAAGAACAAGCACTGCCGCAATTGCCGCCGTCATACGGCTCATAAAGAGACCAAATAGGTTCTTTAGGTTTTGTAGGCCAGTAGCTCCAATTGGTAGAGCAACGGATTCCAAATCCGTGTGTTGTCGGTTCGAATCCGACCTGGCCTGCCAGCAACGGTTGAATTTTGAAAGAATCTAAGGCAGATAAATCGGGGCACCGAGGCGCAAATGGATAATCGCAAAATAGTCATCTTCGGGTATATCTTCTTCGCGGCGGTTGTCTGGTACCTCAGCCGTGGTGGATTCCACACACTGTTTGTAATGTCGAGTACGGTTCGCCGTGTCCCGAACATCCAGCTCATCCGGGAAGCTACTCCCATTGTTCTGGCTGCTCTGACCTTCATTATTCTTTTTTTCAACAAGCGCTCGAACGATTTCTTCGACGAAGTGGTTGCAGAACTGAAGAAAGTTACCTGGCCAAGCCGTGAAGATGTTGTGAAATCTACCGTAGTAGTGCTAGGTTGTGTCCTTTTTGCAAGCTGCGTCTTGGCAGTCTTTGACATCGCGTTCGGCAAGCTCGTTGGGTTTTTGCTGCGCAGTTAGGTGATGGGAATTAGGAACCGTGAGCAACGAAGATAAAGTGGAAAACGGAAATCCATCCGACCCGACACAAACGGGCGAAACGTCTACCGAAACCTCCGAAACGGAAGGCTTCAAGTGGTACGTCGTCCACACTTACAGTGGCTATGAGCAAAAAGCGAAGCTCGCCCTGCAGGAACGGATCCGCCAATACAAGATGGACGCGTCTTTCGCCGAAGTCTTGATCCCTTCTGAAAACGTCATCGAACTCGTTCGTGGCGAGAAAAAGACCACCAGCCGCAAGTTTTTCCCCGGCTACATGCTGGTCAAAATGATTTTGAACGACAACACCTGGCACTTGGTGAAGAGCACTCCCAAGATCACCGGCTTTGTCGGCAATGCTGTGCGTCCGCCGGCCGTGCCTGAAGAAGAAGTTTCCCGCATCACCAATCAGATGACCGAAGGCACGCTCAAACCGCGCCCGAAGGTTCAATTCGAAGAAGGCGAAAGCGTCCGCGTCGTGGATGGACCGTTCGTCAATTTCAATGGTGTGGTGGAAGAAGTGAAACCCGACAAGGGCAAGCTTCGGGTGTTGGTCAGTATTTTCGGCCGCTCCACGCCGGTTGAGTTGGACTTTGTCCAAGTGGAAAAGAATTAGCTTCGAGAGGTTAGACGAAGATGGCAAAGAAACTTCAAGCAGTCGTGAAACTGCAGATCCCTGGCGGCAAAGCAAACCCGTCCCCTCCGGTGGGTCCGGCACTCGGTCAGCACGGGGTTAACATCATGGAATTCTGCAAGGCGTTCAACGCCCGCACACAGAGCGCAAACGGGACGATTACCCCGGTTGTGATAAGCATCTTCCAGGATCGGTCTTTCACCTTTATTACCAAGACCCCGCCTGTGGCCGTTTTGCTCAAAAAAGCAGCAAACATCGTCCAAGGTTCTGGGGTGCCCAATAAAACGAAAGTCGGCTCTGTGACGCAGGCTCAGGTCGCGGAAATCGCCAAGACCAAAATGCCTGATTTGAACACCGTCGACCTCGACTCCGCTATCCGCCAGGTGATTGGCACCGCGCGAAGCATGGGTTTAGAAGTTAAGTAAGAGGATACAATGGCGCGCGGAAAAATTTACAAGGCCAACTTGGCCAAAGTCGACAGAGCAAAACGTTACGGTTTAGAGGAAGCCCTTTCCATTTTGGATACCTTCTCGAACCGTAAGTTCGATGAAGCGGTCGAGATCGCTGTGAAGCTCGGCGTGGACGCAAAGCAATCGGACCAACAGGTCCGCGGCGCTGCTGTCTTGCCGCATGGCTTGGGTAAAACCGTCCGTGTCGTTGCCATCGTGCGTGGCGATGCCGAGAAGGATGCTCGCGAAGCCGGTGCCGACCATGTCGGTAACGACGACTTGCTCGAAAAGATTGAAAAAGGCTGGACGGATTTCGATCGCGTGGTAACCACGCCCGATACCCTGAAAGACATGACCCGCGTCGCTAAGGTGCTGGGTCCACGCGGTTTGATGCCCAACAAAAAGACCGGTACCGTCACCACGGAAATCGGCAAGGCCATCAAAGAACAAAAGCTAGGTAAGGTGAACTATAAAGTCGAGAAGGAAGGCATTGTCCATGCCCCTATCGGCCGTAAATCCTTCGGCGTGAAGAAGCTCCGTGAGAACTTCAACGCCCTCTTTGACAACATCATCAAAGCAAAGCCCCCCACTTCTAAAGGTGTGTATATTCGCCGGCTCGCGATTTCCACAACCATGGGTCCGGGGCTCAAAGTGGACATCGGTACGCTCGAAGGCATGCCGAAAGCCACCTGAAATATTCCACAGTATAGTGGTTGACTTAACTTAAAAACGACGCTTTAAATGCTCGTTTACATTCCGGGGAGTATCTCTTGGATCGCTCGCAAAAAGAGGCTTTTCTAAAGGATTTTACCGACCAAGTGGCAACAGCTCAGGCCATGGCGGTGATGTCTTTTAACAAACTTAGTGTCGAACAGATGACCTCGTTCCGCTTGGGACTGCGCAAGCAGGGCGTTCGAGTGAAAGTCGTCAAAAACACGCTGGCCCGCCGGGTTCTTAATGAAACCCCGCTTAAAGGCCTTTCCGATAATTTCACCGGCCCCACGCTCGTTGCTTATAGCGATGGTGATGCGGTGGTCGCAGCCAAGGCCATCTGCGAATGGCTTGGCAAAGAAGGTTTTGATCTCAACGTAAAAGGCGGCTCGGCGCTGGGCCAAGTAATGTCCCCCGCGCAAATCACGGCACTTTCGAGACTGCCGGGCAAAAACGAGCTCTTTGTTGGATTCTTGTGGGCCCTTAAATCGGCTCCGACCCAGTTTCTCTACGCACTTCAGGATACCCCACGCAAGTTGGGCTATGCACTCGGTGCACTGAAGGATCAAAAAGAGAAAGCTTCTGCTTAGCAGATTCTAAACGGCTATTTTTAAAGAGGAGAGGCCCATGGCAGTTAGTGAAGAACAGGTATTCGAATTTTTCGACCAAGCGAATCTTCTCACGATCTCGGAGTTCGTGAAGAAGTTTGAAACCCGCTACGGCGTGAGCGCAGCAGCCCCAGTGGCTGTCGGCGTTGCTGCTGGCGGTGGCGCAGCTGCTGCTGCCCCCACGGAAGAAAAAACTGAGTTCACCATCGTCCTCGCGGACGGCGGCGCTCAGAAAGTCCAGGTTATTAAGGAAATCCGCGGTTTCACGACTCTCGGCTTGAAAGAAGCGAAAGACCTCGTGGAAGGCGCCCCGAAGACGTTGAAAGAAGGCGTCTCGAAAAAAGAAGCAGAAGAGATCAAGAAAAAGCTCGAAGCTGCTGGCGCAAAAGTCGAGTTGAAGTAGTTAGTAGGCGCGATCCGTATTCGCTCCAGGTTCCAACGTTATTGAAACGTATCGAAGAGGTACATATAGATGAGCACCTCCCTGCGCTTTTTTGAACATAAGCGCTTTCGCAAGGAGTTCGGCAAGTATCCTGCTCTCATTGAGATTCCGGACCTTATTGAGGTCCAGAAGAAATCTTATGAAAAGTTCCTTCAGGCGGATGCGCCTGCGGACAAGCGGGATAGCCTAGGACTTCATGGTGTCTTCAAGTCTGTCTTCCCGATCCATGATTTCAACAACACGGCGAGCCTGGAGTTTGACTCCTACACGCTTGAGACCCCGAAGTACGACGTTGATGAATGCCGTAGCCGGGGTATGAGCTTCGCCGCACCGTTGAAGGTAACGGTGCGTCTCGAAGTTTGGGATGTGGATGAACAGACCCAAACGCGTAGCATCAAGGACGTCAAAGAGCAGGAAGTTTACTTAGGTGAAATCCCGCTCATGACGGAACGCGGTAGCTTCATCATCAACGGCACTGAGCGTGTCGTGGTGAGCCAGCTGCACCGTTCTCCTGGGGTCTTCTTTGACCACGATAAGGGGGCTTCTCATGCGAGCGGCAAAATCCTCTTCTCCGCACGCATTATCCCGTACCGTGGTTCTTGGTTGGATTTTGAATTCGACCACAAAGACATTCTCTACGTCCGCATCGATCGCCGCCGCAAGCTGCACGTTACCGTCCTTCTCAAAGCTCTAGGCTATACGGTCGAGCAACTGCTCGAGTACTTCTACGATCACGAAACCCTGCAATTCGGCAAGGGCGGCGCGATCAACTTGGTGTTTGAACCCAAGCTGTATTCCGGCCAACGGGCGAACGAAGACTGGCTCGATGAAGACGGCAACGTCGTCATTGAAAAGAACAAGAAATTCACGCAGACGGTCTTGAAAAAGATCCAGGATGCGAAAATCAAAGGCTTCTCGCAGAAACGCGAGCAAGTCATTGGCCGTTTCAGCGCGCACGATGTCGTCGATCTGAACACCGGTGAAGTCCTTGTTGAGTGCAACGAAGAAATCACGGACGCGAAGCTGGATCTTCTCTTGGAGCGCAAAGTCTCCGAGATCAAGGTTCTCTATACCGACCGTATCAACGTCGGCACGTACCTGCGCGACACTCTCGCTCAGGATAAGGTCTCGACCCGCGAAGAATCGCTCATTGAAATCTACCGCCGCCTACGTCCTGGTGATCCACCGACGTTGGAAACGGCGCAGGTTCTCTTTGACGGCTTGTTCTTCGATGCGACCAAGTACGACCTGTCTCGTGTCGGCCGCCTGAAGATCAACCACAAATTCGGCTTCAATACGCCCATCGAAAACACCACCCTGACCAAGGACGATATCCTTGCCGTGGTGAAGTACCTCGTCGAACTCAAAAACGGCCGCGGTACGGTGGACGATATCGATCACTTGGGCAACCGCCGCGTCCGCGCGGTGGGCGAACTCCTGGAAAACCAGTTCCGTGTCGGCTTGGTCCGTATGGAACGTGCGATCCGCGAGCGCATGAGCCTTCAAGATGTCGAAACCTTGATGCCACATGACTTGATCAACGCCAAACCGGTGTCGGCGGTCGTGAAAGAATTCTTCGGCAGCTCGCAGCTGTCGCAGTTCATGGATCAAACCAACCCACTTTCCGAAGTGACCCATAAGCGCCGCTTGAGCGCCTTGGGACCAGGCGGTTTGACTCGCGAGCGCGCAGGTTTCGAAGTCCGCGACGTCCACGCGACCCACTACGGTCGTATCTGCCCGATTGAAACGCCGGAAGGCCCGAACATCGGTTTGATCTCGTCGCTCTCGACTTTCGGACGCGTGAACGACTACGGCTTTATCGAAACGCCGTACCGCAAACTCGTGGATGGTAAAGTTTCTGACGAAGTCGTGTTCTTCTCCGCTTTGGAAGAAGAAAACCACACGATTGCCCAAGCTTCGGCTCCTTTGAAAAACAAGGAAATCGCCGAA
>JAIEOG010000088.1 GCA_019750655.1 bacterium | reverse complement strand
GGGGCCAGAAAATCATTCTCAAATCGCCCCGGCGGACCGCGCTGCCCTTGGACTCTAAGTACATCCCCGATTCCAAGAGGCCAAAGCGCAGCACCAGAAGGGCTAGGCCCATGCAGCCGCCGACGATGTACGTAATCTTCCAGCCAAACAGATCGCCCGTGAGACCGCCCGCCACCGCGCCCAAGACGCCAATGCCTGCGACGATAGCCGTGCCGTAGCCGCGCGTTTCTTTCGGGAGCGTCTCGCTCACCAGAGTAACCGCAGCACCGAGTTCACCCGCTAGGCCCACTCCTGCGATGAAGCGCAAAACGGCATAGACAGGGACGGTCGTCACAAACGCATTCGCCAGCGTCGCGAGGGAGTAAAGCAAGATGGATCCAAAGAGTACGGAAACGCGGCCTCGCTTATCGCCCAGCATGCCCCAGGCAATCCCGCCGACGAGCATGCCGATCATTTGCGTGTTGAGAAGCATCACGCCCGTGGACATTAGCTGATCGGCTGGCACGCCAATCGCGGTCAGGCTCTCGACCCGCACAATGCTAAAGAGCACGGCATCGTAAATATCGACGAAATAACCCAGCGACCCAACCAATACCGGCAGCCAATGGGCCTTGGTAATTTTCGATTTAGAGCGTTTCAAGGATCCTCCGGATGGTGTCCGAACGGTTCAAGACGTAATAGTGCACGCCCGGCACGCCCTCTTTGAGCAGCGCGCGGCTTTGTTCGGCGGCATAGTCGATGCCGACTTGGATTTGTGCGTCGGCATCGCCCTCATGGGACTTCAAGCGCTCCCATAGACGATCTGTCAGCTTCGACGCACACAGCGCAGTAATCCGTTGTACTTGCGAAAGACTTAGCACGGGCAAAATGCCCGGGATGATCGGCACCTGAATGCCGAGCGCCGTAGCGCGGTCGCGGAAGCGGAGGAAATCGTCGTTGTCGAAAAAAAGCTGCGTGTAGATCGCATCCGCGCCTTGGTCGACTTTGTGTTTCAACGTGAGCAAGTCTGATTCACGGCTCGGAGATTCGCGGTGGCTTTCGGGGTAACCGGCGACGCCAATGCCAAAATGCGGAAACTCACGGCGGATCAATCCCACGAGTTCACTCGCGTAGCGTAGGCCGCCTGGGGTGGGAACAAACTCCGTATGTCCCTGCGGTGGATCGCCCCGGAGCGCCATGATGTTTTCAATGCCCAGCAACGTCGCTTGGTGCAGCCACGCCCGGATGGCTTCCACGGTATTCCCCACGCACGTGAAATGCGCCGTCACCGGCACATTGAAACGCGAGCGAATGGTATCGAGCATACAAAGTGTTTTATCGCGGCCCTTGTCTTGAACGGCGCCGCCGGCGCCATACGTGCCGGAAATGAAGCAGGGGTTGTGTTGAGCTAACTGGCCCGCAGTGTGAAAGAGAGACTCAAGACCCTTTTCCGTCTTGGGCGGGAAAACCTCGAAGGAGATTTCCCAGTCCTGCTTTTGGTACATATCTCGGATGCGCAAGCTGACTCCTGTGTGGGGAGGAGGCTAATGCAGTTCGTAGTGAATGGGAACAGTGACGTGTAAAACTTCCACGCCGACTTCCGCCGGGATGGGCTGGAAGCGGGGCGCTTCGGCCACGAGCTGCAAGGCTGCGCGGTTTAGCATGTCGTGGATGCAAGGGCGCACGACGTGGGGGTCTTTGAAAGAACCGTCTTTATAGACGTGGAATTCCACGCCGACCTCACCCTCCAGACCGAGATTGCGGGCCCGGGGTGGGTAGGTTTTGTATTGGTTAAAATGCATTTCCAGAGCGTAAAGGTAGCGCTCTTTGGCGGTGGCAGCTCGGCCGTCGGCCTCGCCTAGCGGGCCACTAATCCCTGCAGAATGGGCCGCATTGCCAAGGGCCTGCGCGGGCGCTTGTTTTTCCGCCGGCTCGGAGGCGGATTGGCTATCAGTGACACCCGAGGCATCGACGACAGACTTCACTACCGGGCGCGGCCGAGACGCCGAGAGATTCCCGGGCGCCATTTCCACCCAGACTCCCAAAGGGGCATCCGACGGCGCAAACACGCTCGTGAACTGCCAGAGCAGGGCGGCGTGGAAGGCGATGCTCAGGGCGTACGGAAGCGCTTTTCTCAAAGCAAACTGGGCTGGGATGGGAAAGGCCTGCATGCGAAACCATGTCACCAGAATCGGGTTGCAAATGCAAATCATTTACATTAACGCTGAGGACAGTCTGCAACTACGAGGAGAACGAAATGTACGCAAAAGCAGTTTTGGGGTTGGTGTTGGCCGCTTCTTTTAGCCACGCGGCTTTGGATAATACGAAAAAAGGGACGGACCGCCGGCGCGCCGTTTGTGAGTTGAAGTATGGAACTCCCTTTAAGGCCACTGGCCAGAATGACTGGGCCGCCTTCCGCGTGGAAGCTTCCACAAGCTATGCCTACCACGGGCATGCTCCGACGGCTTTCGTGCTGGCTCCCGTCGCTAAAGATGGCCGCAAACTACAAGGCACCGCGAAAGATGGTTCGACCCTCACGCTCGATTTGAATGTCGCTGAGGATTTTGAATCCATGCTCTCTTTCACTCTCGAAACGAGACACGGCGCTCATTCTCACCGCGAGTTATGCACCTTTACCAAGTAGCTCTTTTTCTTTTCGCATCGGTAGGGTGGGCGGCCGAAGACTCGGCAACGCTCAGCCCTATCCGTGTGCGGGATCACGAGGGCTTGATCAAGAAGTACGACACGATCAAGACCGAAGTGATCTCCTCCGAGACCATCGAACATAAACACGCCCAAACCGTTGCGGAAGCAGCGGCCAACCAAGTGGGCGTCGATGCGCAGAACTCTTGCGCTAACTGCGGCTCGAAGCGCGTGACTATTAACGGTCTGCGTGGCGAACACACGACAGTGCTCATCGACGGCATGCCGATGCACTCGGCCATCTCGAGCTTTTATGGCCTTGATGCGATTCCCGTCGTCGGCATCGATTCGATTGAGATCTCTCGCGGCGCGGGCGCTTCGCTCGTGGCTCCGGAGGCCATCGGCGGCGTGCTCAATGTCATTACCGTGCGACCAAAGCAGAGTGGTTTTCTTTTCAATGGAAATTTAGGAAATGCCGGGACGCAGTTCGCTTCCTTGTTGGGAGCCGTCGTCGGCAGCGAAGGCAAGAACCGTTTCTTAGCCGCAGGGCAGTTTAGCCACCAAGGTTACTGGGATGTCGACGGCAACCGTGTGGCCGAAGCGCCGGAGATGGGCAACCGTTCCTTCTTCGTCAAAGCCTCTTCTGAAATCACCGAGAGCGATACACTCGAAGCGCGCTATGGCTACCTGACCTTAGGTATTCTGGGCGGCACCGTCGACGGCACGCGGCCGACCACGCCCATTACCCAAGTCGCCGAGTACACGGACTTCCAAGACGGCAATACGCAAAAGCTCTATACGGGCACACAAGACAAAGTCACCGACACCGTCGACCTACGCCGCCATGAACTCATGGGCCGTTGGAACCATTTCTTTGGCAAGGAAGTTCAGTTGCAAGTTTCGTCGAGCATCGCGCAGCAGACGCAGAACAGCCTCTACATGCATGGCTACGACTACAGCAACAAAGACGTCCTCTGGTTTAATGACGCGCGGTTGATTTTCCCGCTCGGCGATCACCACTTTTTCACGCTCGGCGCGGACCTCAAAAACCAGGATATGAATTCGCAATCGGCCGTTCTCTATGGCGGCGGCTCGCCGCTGACGAAAGACGATTTCCGCTACCGTTCGCGGTCGTTCTACATTCAGGACGCTTGGCTGCTGACGGATAATTCCGAACTGTCGATGGCGTTGCGACACGACTCGATGGCTGTGAACTGGCTCGCTCAGACTGCCAAGGAAAATGAAATCGACCAAGGCATCTGGGCACCGCGCGTGAACCTGAAAGTGGTCCACGACCCGAACTTCACCTCGCGCTTAATGTACGGCCGCGGCTACCGTCCGCCACTGAGCTTTTTTGAATCGCAGCACGGCTTGAGCGAAGAGGGTTTTGAAGTCCAAATCCAGGACATCGAGCTTTCGCATGGCTTGGGCTATTCGCTGAATTATTCCAAACCCGGCCTATCCATTACCGGCTCGAGTCACCTGACGTGGATTAAAAACATGGCCTATGCCGATGTCTCCGGCACGGGGGCAGCTATCTTGCGCAATTCCTCGAGCGAGTACCGCATTTGGGCCGCGGATCTCGTTGTTTCGTGGGATGTGATGCCGCAATGGAACTTGCAGCTCGCGGTTGAGCACACGGGCATGCCAGACGATTACAAACCGCTGCTTCCAGCCGCCGCTATCGAAAACCGGGTGCGCCTTGTTTCGGATTACCACTTCGGCGACTTCGAGTTCGTGAATACGTTTACGTGGATTGCTTCACGCGACCTTAGTAAATACGGTTACGACCGCCACTACCTCACCGTGGAAAACACCGGGCTGCCTGAAGTCATTCAGCCCAAGAATCTCTACGCACCGCCGTACCTCACTTGGGATGTGTCGTTGGGCTACAAATGGAAAGAGCGGTATACTTTCATTGCCTCGATCCAGAATGTCCTGGATTACACCCAGGCAGGGTACGGGGATTCGCCGTTGAACTGGTCGACCCACAACCCGGCGAATAAAGATCACTACCATTTGGACAATAACCACACCTGGGGCCCGCTACGCGGCCGCGTTTTCTCGGTGGGGTTGAAGGCGGAAATATGAAACTCCTCTTAGCGCTTTTAGTTTCTGTCTCTTGGAGTGCGGAGAAGGTTTTCTTGGAAGATCTTTTCAGCGATCGCTTAGTGCCGGTGGAATTCAAAAAGCCGACGCTTCTGACTTTCATCCAACCGCATTGCGGTCCGTGCAAACGGCAGATTGAAGCACTCGAATGCGTGCATGCGAAGCAGGGCGAGAAGACAGAAATCATGCTTGTCCAAGCTTCCGGAGACCTCAAAGATCTCCAGACTTCGCTGCGCAAACAGCACCTGCCTTTTACGATGCTAAAAGGCTCGCCGAAGTTTCTCGCGAAATACGCAGCCAACCTGGAAGGCACACCGATGACGGTGGTTTTCGACGCTAAAGGCACCATTCAGGGCCGAGTACCAGGCGCCCAATCGTGCGACTTCTGGCAGGGTGTGCTCACGGAGCTTGCTGCAAAATGACTCCCGCATTCTCGGAGAAACTGCGCGAGGCGGGGCTTAAGATTACCCGCTCGCGCACAGCGCTGCTCGAAGCGCTGGCCGAAGGCCACGGGCCATTCACGCCGGAAGAGCTTTTTTCTAAACTCGACCCCAATCTCTGCGACTTAGTCACCGTTTACCGCACGCTCACGACCTTTGAAGAGAAGGGGCTTGTGCGCCGTTGCGAATTTGGCGATGGGCGCGCGCGCTACGAGCTCGAACACGGCGATCACCACCACCACCACTTGGTTTGCCGCCGGTGCGCGGCAGTGAAGCCCCTGGACCATTGCTCGCTTGAGATCCTGGAAAAGTCTT
>JAIEOG010000377.1 GCA_019750655.1 bacterium | reverse complement strand
TTCATTGAAGCTTCGTGGCTGGGCAACGGAACGGGCATAGGGCGTTTCAGTCTCGGCTTGGCGCAAGCGTTAGAGCGCAGCCAGCCGGGCCGTTATTCCTATTACGCTTTGGGTGGCAAGAAAGAGCAGATGGAAGCTTCGGGGTTGCCCCTGGATCGCTACCTCAATGCTTGGTGGTTTCCGCGCCGTCTCTATTTATTTCTATTCAAGCGCCTCCTAGCTCCCAAGGTCAGCACACTCTTGGGGGCGTCGCCGCACACCTATTTTTTCACGGATTTTGTCCGGTATCGGGTGCGGAAAAACGAGCGTTCCTTGGCGTTGATTTACGATCTCGCGTTTGCGACGTGCCCTGAGTTCCTCAACTCAGGTACGGCGCGCTACTTGTCTCGTTGTGTTCCGCAGACTGTGCGCCGCTCGGATCACCTCATTGCTATTTCCGAGTTTACGAAAAACGAAATCGTACGTGTCTTCCAAACAAACCCCGCAAAGATCACGGTCGTGTACCCCGGGCTAGACCCAGTCTTCTACCCCCGCTCCGAGGGAGAAACCGCGGCCGCCCGCGCAAAGTACGAGCTCCCGGAAAACTACCTCCTTTTCACCGGCACTTTGGAGCCACGGAAAAACCTCGGAGGGTTGCTAGACGTTTATCTCGCACTGCCACGCGCTCTGCGGGAGCTGCACCCCTTGGTTCTGGCGGGTGGGCGTGGATGGAAAGACACGGCCCTCCGAGAACGCATCGAGAGCGCTCGCGCTGAGGGAGTCTACACACCCGGCTATATCGACGAAGCCGATCTGCCGGCGCTCTACACCGGCGCTTGGGCTTTTGCTTACCCGTCCTTTTACGAGGGGTTTGGTCTGCCGCCCTTAGAAGCTATGGCGTGCGGTACTCCCACACTGGTCAGCAACCGCGCTTCGCTTCCAGAAGCTGTCGGGGGTGCTGCGCTCGCGATTGATCCCGACGACAAGCTAGCATTTCAAGAAGCACTAACCGATCTTCTGCAGAATGCCTCCTTGCGAGAAGATCTGCGCCGCAAGGGCTTCGAGAATACCAAGCGGTTCGATTGGGACCGAAGCGCCGCGCAGCTAGCGAGGCTCTTCTGATGTTGCGTTATCCAGCTCAGGGCGAACTCCGGGCACTCCTCGATCCGCGTTTCTGCGAGCTCTCGCCCTACATCGCAGCGGAGCTCTCCGGCGGGGAAAAGGGTGGCCCGGCGCGCGACGTGCCGAGAGCCTTAGCGTACTTAGTTGCCGAGACGGCGTGTGCGGACGCTCTGGCCTGGCATTTTTCTCCTCAGAGAAAAGTCCCCACGGCCACGATCTTTTACCAAGGCACCCCAATACTCGTAGAAAAGCGCGCGCTGGACGGGCAGGGCGAACGTCTTTTGGAGTGTGAGGGGTTCCAAGTCCGTTGGTGCCCCCTCGCTAAGAGCCCACTGCAGAGCGGAACGCCTTTAGTGCAGATTTTGCTCGAACGCTGGCAGCATGGTTGGGCACCCGCGCGAGCGCTTCTAAAAGAGCATAGCGCTTGGGCGCTCAAAGAGTTTGCCAGCAGTCCGGGGCTGCTGCGTGGGGAAAGCCTCGATGCCACTTTCCGAAATACCGTTTGGGACGGCAGTCGCTACGCAGCTTTTGATCTGGAGTGGGTGGCTGCGGGCCCGGTTCCCGCGTCATGGTTCGTGTTTCGAAATGTCCTAGCGCTCTGGCCTCTGCGCGCGCAAATGCCGAAAGGCGCACCGGCTAGCTTAGCCGAGTTGTACGAAGGCCTATGCCACGAGCTCGGTGTTTCGCCGCAAAAGGAAGCATCCGTCCACCAAGAAGCCGCTTTCCAAGCCGCCGTGGTGCGAGGTGTCCAGCAGGCGGAAGAGCGCGAGGCGATTGCCCGCACCCTCCACAAGCCCCTGGAAGCCAGTCTCATCCATAGGATCACACTCAGTTTAAAAAAGGGATTGAGAAAGCTCCGTCCTGGGTCGAATAATGAGAACGATGCTCTACGCTGATAAACTCAAATCTAATCTCGAAGCTTCCATCCGAGCCAAACAGGCTTTTCTAGAAAAGCCCGACGAAATGGCGCGCTTCCAAGCAGCGGTAGCTTTGGTGGTGGATGTCTACCGAAAGGGTGGCCGCCTCTATATCGCAGGCAATGGCGGCTCGGCTGCAGATGCGCAGCACTTGGCGACGGAGTTTGTGAGCAAGCTGGCGCGCCCGCGTGCGCCGCTCCCAGCAGAAGCGCTCACGGTAGACACGTCCATGCTAACTGCCATCGGAAACGATTTCGGATTCGATCAGGTTTTTTCCCGCCAGATTGAAGGCAAGGTCACTCCCCAGGATGTCTTCTTGGCGATTACGACCTCCGGCCAGTCCCGGAATTTGCTGTTGGCACTGGAAGCCTGCCGACGGAAAAACATCCCTTCGATCGTTTTCTCAGGCCGCGATGGCGGCCCGGTGAAGGAACTGGCGGATCATTGCATTACTGCGACCGGGGCCGACACCAGCGGCACGCAAGAAGTCCACATGGTTCTCTACCACACGCTTTGCGCCTGCGTAGAAGCTGAACTATTCCCTGTTTGATTATTCGACCGTAACGCTCTTAGCGAGGTTGCGCGGTTTATCGACGTCTGTTCCGCGGTGCAGAGCCATGTAGTAGGCGAATAGCTGCATCGGGATGCTTGCGAGAACGGGGTTTAGTCCCCACGACGCTTTGGGCAGGTAGATGGCTTTCTGAGAGTCTTGCGCAAACTCCGTATCCCCTTCGCTTACAACACACACGATATGGCCGCCGCGGCTTTTCACTTCTTGGATATTGCTGCGCATTTTTTCCGGCAGCACTTCGCCGCTCCAGTTGGAGGCATCTGGCGCATTCTTGGTCGGTGTGTTTTGCGGGGAGAGCGCGAGCACGACGGTTTGCCGATCTACCAGAGCGATGGGGCCGTGCTTAAGCTCACCCGCGGCATAACCTTCGGCGTGTGCGTAGCTAATCTCTTTGAGTTTCAATGCGCCTTCTTGCGCGATGGGGTAAAGCACATCGCGCCCCATGAAAAAGAAGAAAGGCCGATCGAGGTTCGCTTCCGCAATCGCCTCAATCTGTTTTTCCCGTGTAAGCGTGTCTTGGACAAGGAGCGGGAGACGCAACAGGTCCTGGGTTAATTCCTTTGCGAGTTCTTCACTCAGAAAGCCGCGCGTGTGTCCTAATTGCACCGCCAGCATATACAAGACGCTCAGCTGCGTGGTGAAGGCCTTTGTGGACGCAACACCAATCTCCGGACCCGCATTGGTATAAACCACGCTCGCGGCTTCCCTCGCCAAACTGCTCTCGCGCACATTGCAAATCGCTAGAGTTGCGACGCCACGGCGTTTGCCTTCCTGGAGCGCGGCCAGGGTGTCGGCTGTTTCACCCGACTGGGAAATCAAAACTAAGAGCGTGTCTTGTTCCAAAATAGGATTGCGGTAACGGAACTCCGAACCGTAATCGACATTCGCCGGGATGCCCGCGAAACGTTCGAGGTAATACTGGCCGACGAGCGCCGCGTGCCGTGCTGTTCCGCAGGCAACAATCGAAATGCGGCGGAAGCTGCGCATTTCCTTGGCCGAAATTCCCAAGTTTTGAAACGCGACTACCCCCTTTTGGTGATCGACGTGGCTTTCAATGGTCTGCGCGATGGCTTGCGGCTGCTCATGGATTTCCTTGAGCATGTAGTGTCGATAGCCATTCTTTTCAGTTTGCTCTGCGCTCCACTGCAAGGTGCGGATATCGAGGGGTACGGGTTCGCCGGCTTGGTCGCGGAGCTGGATTCCGCCGCGCGTGCAAACCGCGAGCTGGTGATTTTCCAGGTAAACGATCCGTTTGGTGCGGTGGAGGATAGCTTGAACGTCAGAAGCGACGTAGTTTTCCCCGTCACCGACGCCCAGTAGCAATGGCGCGCCATTGCGGACGCCGATCATCAAGTCGGGTTCGAGATCGCTGAAGACAACAAAGGCATAGGAACCCGTCAGGTGTGGCAGCGTGCTTTCCACCGCTGCCTGCAAAGACTTGCCTTGCTGGATTTGTTCTTCGAAAAGGTGCGCTACGATTTCTGAATCGGTTTCGCTTTCAAAGCGACGGCCGGCTGCCTCGAGGCGCTGGCGGTGTTCGCGGTAATTTTCAATGATGCCGTTGTGGACGAGGGTGACGGGCCCCACGCGGTGCGGGTGCGCGTTGGTTTCAGTCGGAGCGCCATGGGTAGCCCAGCGCGTGTGGCCGATGCCCAACGTGCCGCGGAAGTGGACGTTGGTGAGGCGCTCTTCGAGGCCCTGCAGCTTGCCTTCGCAGCGGTAAACCTGCACAGAGTCAGGCTCAAGCACGGCGATCCCGGCAGAGTCATAGCCCCGGTATTCCAGGCGCTTTAGGCCGTCGAGCAGAACCCCTTTAGGGTCCTGAGTGCCAATGTAGCCGATGATGCCGCACATGAGGCGGAAGCTAACACAGCCCCCTCTCTAATGCGATTAGTAGTAGGAGTAGGTCCAGCCGTTCTGGTTCCAGTTGTTGTACCAGCTGTAGTTGTTGTAGTTGCTCGTCGTTTGGCAGTAACTCGGGCAGCTGTTCTGCGGTGGATAAATCATCGTTTGAACGCCGCTGGTGCAGCTCGAGCAGCTGGGTTGGTATTGCTGGTTGCCGTAGTAATAGTTCGAATACCCCAGCCAGGCGAAGCACCCTGTCCAAGCGTAGCCAAAGTTCGAGCTGCAGAAATTCGACATCTGCTGCGTGGTGCCGCCAAAGTAATTCATCGGGTTCACGAAGCGGAACGTCGAACCTGTCGTCGGGTCCCAGGCGTAGATGCCACGAACTTGTTCCTCGCTCAGGTTATCGGTGGAGCAATTACGGCCGGCGCTTGCGACGCCCGACGCAATCTGGGCGCCTTGGGCTTTCAAGCAGCTGATGGAGTAAAGCGTGCCGTCTTTGGCTTGGACGAAACTCGCATCGGTCGCTAGCCGGGTGCGCTTATCGTCATCGTTGCTGTAGGTATAGGAAGCCCACGGGTTGTTTTCCCCGCACGCCGTCAAAACCAAAGCGACGAGTGCCATCCAAAAAGTACGTTTAAACATTTCCCCACCCCTGTTTCGTCTACCCGGAAGTATTACAATTCGCCTGCCAACTGTTTCCCTGCGTAAACGGCGCGGTGGGCCGGTGAGTATACGCCAGCCCACAGACCGCTCCCGCGAGCCAAGCAACGAAAAAACCAATATTTTCAACTATCTAGTATCGAATCTCGAGGCGAAGCCTAGGGTGTATACACGCTAGACACAGCAACCCCTTGAGATGTTTTGGGTGTTTGGCGGAGTGGGTGCTCTGACTTGCGCGTGGACAGCAGTGTGAAGCTCGTAAGCATTTTGCGAATCTCCGGCTTGCGTTCCCCGCCCTACGGCCCCAGAATTTTTAGGACAGTTTTCCAACTGAAAGCGAGACGACTATGACGCGACGTGGTGTGCA
>JAIEOG010000049.1 GCA_019750655.1 bacterium | reverse complement strand
CTTTTACTCCACAATCTCCGTAACAACACCGGCGCCGACGGTGCGTCCACCTTCGCGGATAGCGAAGCGGACTTCTTTTTCCATGGCGACCGGGGTGATGAGTTCAACTTCGCCGGCGACGTTATCGCCCGGCATGACCATTTCCACGCCCTTCGGCAGGGTGAAGACGCCCGTGACGTCCGTGGTACGGAAATAGAACTGAGGCCGATAACCCGTAAAGAACGGGGTATGGCGTCCGCCTTCTTCCTTGGTCAGGATGTAAGTTTCGCCTTTGAATTTTTTGTGCGGGGTGATGCTGCCCGGGGCGCAGAGTACCTGGCCACGTTCGACATCTTCCTTAGCAATACCGCGCAAGAGCAAGCCGACGTTGTCGCCCGCTTCCCCTTGGTCAAGGAGCTTGCGGAACATTTCGACGCCCGTGACGACTGTTTTCACAGTCGGGCGGAGACCGACGATTTCGACTTCTTCGTTCACTTTCACGACGCCACGGTCAATACGACCCGTGACGACCGTGCCGCGGCCCTGAATGGAGAACACGTCTTCAATAGCCATCAAGAACGGCTTGTCTTTTTGACGCTGCGGCAAGGGGATGTAGCTATCCAAAGCTTCCATCAGGCGAGCAATGGCGGGTTCGCCGATTTCGCTCGTGTCGCCTTCGCCGGCTTTCAAAGCAGAACCTTTAACGATTGGAATATCGTCGCCCGGGAACTTGTACTTGGACAAGAGCTCGCGGACTTCCATTTCGACGAGGTCGAGAAGTTCTTTATCGTCGACCATGTCGACTTTGTTCATGAACACGACGATGTACGGAACGCCGACCTGACGGGCGAGCAGGATGTGCTCACGGGTCTGAGGCATCGGGCCGTCGGCTGCGGAGACGACGAGAATCGCGCCGTCCATCTGCGCAGCACCGGTGATCATGTTTTTCACGTAGTCGGCATGCCCAGGGCAGTCGACGTGTGCGTAGTGGCGTGCGTCCGTTTCGTATTCCACGTGGCAGGTCGCGATTGTAATACCGCGCTCACGCTCTTCCGGAGCAGCGTCAATCTGCGAGTAGCTGCGCGCTTCGGCTTTGCCGGATTTCGCGAGCACTGTGGTGATGGCAGCCGTCAATGTCGTCTTGCCATGGTCAACGTGGCCGATGGTGCCGACGTTCACATGTGGTTTTTTACGTTCAAATTTGGCCTTCGACATTACTTCTTACCTCCTGAGGCTTTCGCGATGATTTCGTTTGCGATGGCATTGGGAACCGATTCGTAGTGGCTAAACTCCATGGTGTACGTCGCTCGTCCCTGGCTAAGAGAGCGGACTTGTGTAGCATAGCCAAACATCTCTGCCAAGGGCACTTGGGCTAGGATCACTTGGAATCCGGTACGCGGATCCATTGACATGATCTTGCCGCGACGAGAGTTCAAGTCTCCAATCACGTCGCCCATATATGCTTCTGGCACTTCAACCTCGGTCTTCATGATCGGTTCAAGGATTTGAGGACCGGCTTTCCGGCAACCTTCCTTGAATGCCATGGAGGCCGCGATTTTAAAGGCAATTTCAGAGGAGTCAACGTCATGGTACGACCCGTCAAAAATACCGACCTTGACGTCCACTACTTGGTACCCTGCTTGGACACCGCTATCGAGCGCTTCCTTGATACCTTTGTCCACCGCGGGGATGAACTCGCGTGGGACTGTGCCCCCGACGATGTTGTTTTCGAAGACGTAACCACCACCTGGCGGCAAGGGCTCGATCGTCAACCAAACGTGACCGTACTGACCACGGCCCCCCGTCTGCTTGATGTACTTGCCTTCTTGTTCGACCTTCTTGGTGATCGTTTCTTTGTAAGCAACCTGAGGCTTACCAACGTTCGCTTCGACTTTAAACTCACGCAGCAAGCGGTCGACGATGATTTCCAAGTGCAGCTCGCCCATACCGGCGATGATGGTCTGGTTGGTTTCTTCGTTGACGCTTAAGCGGAAGGAAGGATCTTCGATCGCCAGCTTTTGCAGCGAAACGGAGAGCTTTTCCTGGTCTGCTTTGGACTTAGGCTCAATCGCGATCGAGATCACCGGCTCAGGGAAGTGCATCGACTCCAACGAGATCGGGTGGTCTTCATCGCAGAGCGTGTCGCCCGTGCGGGTAAATTTCAGGCCGACGGCCGCAGCGATATCGCCCGTTTTCACGGACTTGATTTCCTGCTGCTTGTTTGCGTGCATCTGCAGCAAACGGCCGATGCGCTCTTTCTTGTCCTGGCGGCTGTTATTTACATAAGAGCCGGAGTTCAAGGCGCCGGAGTAAACGCGGAAGAATGTCAGCTGGCCGACATAAGGATCGGTCAAGATCTTGAACGCCAAAGCGCTGAACGGTTCGGCAGCATCAGCCTTACGGGTCAGTTTTTCTTCCTCGTTCTTCGGGTTCACGCCTTGAACCGGCGGAACATCCAAAGGAGACGGCAAGAAGTGCAACACACCATCTAATAATGTCTGGACGCCCTTGTTCTTGAAGGCAGAGCCTGCAAAAGTCGGGTGGATTTTCGATTTCAAAACCGCCGAACGGGCTGCAGCGCGGAGTTCTTCCACACCGACATCGCCACCATCGAGGTACTTTTCCATCAATTTGTCGTCTTCTTCAGCGACTGCATCGATGAGCTTGTCCCGGAGGGCTTTGCATTTTTCTTTAAGATCGTCAGGAACATCGGCCAAGCGGTAGTCATCGCCTTTGCCCGGGAGATCCCAGATGTAAGCCTTTTGTTCGATGATATCGACAACGCCCACGAACTTGTCTTCTGCCCCAATCGGGTAGTTGAACATGATCGGGTTGCCGGAAAGTTTTTCGCGGATGGAATCCACAGCGCGGTCGTAGTTCGCGCCCACACGGTCCATCTTATTAATGAAGGTGATGCGGGGAACCTTATAGCGGTTCGCTTGGCGCCAGACCGTTTCAGACTGAGGCTGCACGCCGGCTACGGCGTCGAACAACACGCAAGCACCGTCCAACACGCGCAAGCTACGTTCCACTTCAATGGTGAAGTCTACGTGGCCGGGGGTGTCGATGATATTGATGCGGTGGTCTTTCCAGAAGCAGTGAGTAGCAGCAGACGTGATCGTGATGCCGCGCTCTTGCTCCTGAACCATGTAATCCATGGTGGCTTCGCCATCGTGCACTTCCCCGATTTTGTGGGAAACGCCGGTGTAATAAAGGATGCGCTCGGTGCAGGTTGTTTTCCCTGCGTCGATGTGGGCGCAAATCCCAATGTTACGAAGCTTTCTAAGGTCTGTGATGTTTGGTTCAGCCATTTATGTATTACCAGCGGTAGTGGGCGAAAGCTTTGTTGGCTTCGGCCATGCGGTGAACGTCTTCGCGTTTTTTCACGGCTTCGCCGCGGTTCTCAGCAGCTTCGAAAAGCTCCTGAGCTAGCTTGTCCACCATAGAGGAGCCACGACGGCTCTGTGCGAAGGACGTAATCCAACGCAGGCCCAAGGCATTGCGGCGCTCAGGGCGGACTTCGACGGGAACTTGGTAAGTGGAACCCCCGACACGGCGGGATTTCACTTCCAGGGCCGGACGGACATTAGAGAGCGCTTTTTTGAAGACCTTCATCGGGTCATCTTTGGTCTTCTGGTGGATGATTTCCAACGCACCATAGACAATGCGCTCAGCCGTGCTCTTCTTGCCATCAATCATGATGGTATTGATGAACTTGGTTACAATCTTTTCGTTGTACTTCGAATCCGGGAGGACATCGCGGTGGAAGGCAACGTTTCTTCTTCTAGGCATCTTTATTTACCTGCTTTGGCGCCGTACTTAGAGCGGCTCTGTTTACGTTTTTCTACGCCGGTGGTGTCGAGCGATCCGCGCACTATATGGTAGCGAACGCCTGGAAGATCCTTCACACGGCCTCCGCGCACCAGAACCACGGAGTGTTCCTGGAGGTTATGGCCTTCACCCGGGATGTACGAGGTGATCTCGTAACCATTAGTGAGGCGCACACGGGCGACTTTGCGAAGTGCCGAGTTCGGCTTCTTCGGCGTCGTCGTGTAAACGCGAACGCAAACGCCGCGGCGCTGAGGGCACGCGGTGAGTGCTGGGGACTTTGTTTTGACGCGGGCCTTAGAGCGACCCTGTCGAACGAGCTGGTTAATTGTCGGCATTTCCGGCCTTCTTAATTTCTGGTTTGCCCCGAAAACTAACGGCCGACGCGGTTGCGCGTGGGCCGTGAAGGTTCGGAACCTACCCGTAATAAACTAAGGACTGGTAACAAAAGGCATTTTTGAAGTCAAACGCTTTTTGTTCGGTTTGCTGCGGTGAATCGGCTCGGAAAACCTTGTCCATCAAGGCTTCGCGGCAACCATTCTACCGAAGGAGAAAAGACGTACACCGGTGTAATGCGTCCGTCATGCCAAAACAGAAATGAAATGCGATTTATTTCGAATCCTCGAGACGAAACGCTGGGACACCGTTCTTGGAAGGGACATAAATCACCGCTGTCCACTGTCCCGCGACATCAAAACTGCCAGTCTTCGGGGTTAACACTCCTTGGTGCACCGAAACCTGCTGCTCTTCTACTCCCGAGGGGCAGACGAAGCGGATCCGCCGCGAAGCGCCCGCAGGAATCTCCACTTGGAAGCCGCTTTGCGCGAAATAGAGGGGGGCGAGTTCGGGGCTGTTGCCCGGGCGCCGCGCGAGATGGACCGTGGCTGGTTCGGTCCCTTTATTGGTGTACGTCAGGGTGTATTGGAAAACGGGGTAACCCGCTCCTAAAACCGCTTCGGCTTTGGTCCCCATCTCCCCATAATAGGCGTCGAACTTGGCGCGGGCCTTTTGCAGGCGCTCGCCGGTGACTTCAATGGCGGCGGAGGTGATTTTCAAGTCCACTTCTACTTCCGCAGAACCAAACCGCGCCGCCAGTTTCCCTTTGAGGGAAGACTCTAAGGGTTGGAGCGCGTCGGCGAAAAGGGCCGGAGAAACCAGTGCTAGGGCCAACAGAACAGCTTTCATCAGCCCTATGTAACCGGCACCGCGGCAGTTGAAAAGCCACTCCCGCGTGTTACTCTGCCCGGCATGTCGAAAACCACCCGAGTCCGATTTGCCCCGTCTCCTACGGGGTTTTTGCATATTGGTGGCGCACGGACCGCCCTCTTTAACTGGCTTTTTGCGCGCGCTACCGGCGGAAAGTTCTTACTGCGTATTGAAGACACAGACGTCGAGCGCTCCGAAGACCGCTTTACCCAAGATATTTTGCAATCGCTGCAGTGGTTGGGAATAGACTGGGACGAAGAGCCCATTTACCAATCCGCACGCTTCGATAAACACCGTGAAATCGCGCAGCAGCTCTTAGCCAAAGACTTAGCCTACCGTTGCGAATGCACGCCCGCAGAACTCGACGCTATCCGCGAGAAATGCCAGGCCGAGAAAAAGCCTTTCCGTTA